>JANYFF010000543.1 GCA_025362825.1 Polaromonas sp.
AGCGCAAAGCACATGGCCACCCGGTGATCGTCATAGGTGCGGATGGCGCCGGTCGTCCATGCGGAGGGGCTGGTGGGCGGCGTGATTTTGAGGTAATCCGTTCCTTCTTCGACCGTGGCGCCGAATTTCCGCAGTTCAAACGCCATCGCTGTGATCCGGTCCGTTTCCTTGACGCGCCAGCTAGCGATGTTGCGCAGCGTGGTGGTGCTATCCGCATAAAGCGCCATCACGGCAAGCGTCATGGCCGCGTCTGGAATATGGTTGCAGTCCAGGTCAATGGCTTTCAGGGGCCATGCGCCTCGCGAGATATGCAGCGATCCGGGTTTGCCGGTGATGTCGGCGCCCATCAGACGCGCAGCTTCAATGAACCGAATGTCCCCCTGGATGGAATCCGTGCCTACTCCGAGAATTTCTATGCCATTTTGGCCTGTAGACGGCGGAAGCAGGGCGCCTAGTGCTATAAAATAGCTAGCAGATGAGGCATCCCCCTCGACATGGATTTCCCCGGGTGACTGGTAACGGCTTCCCCCAGGAATGATAAAACTTTGCCAGGTCCCTGCACCTGCCGGTTGCCCGACCTCAATGCCAAAGCGTTTCAAAAGATTCAGGGTAATTTCGATATAGGGTTTGGAGATCAGCTCGCCAACAACTTCAATGCAGATATCCTGCTTGGCAACCAGCGGCAGGGCCATCAGCAGGGCGGTTAAGAACTGGCTGGATACATCGCCCCGGACGCGGATGGGCGCATCCAGCCCGAGTGTCCCAGGATACAGGCGTAACGGAGGAAAACCTTCGTTACCCAGGTAGTCGATGCCGCAGCCAAGTTGCCGGAGGGCGTCTACCAGGTCGCCAATAGGGCGCTCGTGCATGCGTGCAACGCCCGACAGCTCGAAGTCGCCGCCCATCAGCGCCAGTGCAGCAGTCAGGGGTCGCATGGCTGTGCCGGCGTTGCCCATGAAAAGATGGATCTTGTTGTTGAGCGGCTTGCCGCCAATGCCACCGATGGTGACGGTATCCCCATCGCGTTCAACCACGCATCCCAATTGGCCGAGTGCCGTCAGCATCACGGCGGTGTCGTCGGATTCAAGTACATCGCGGACGATGGTTTTGCCATCGCTCAATGCGGCCAGCAGCAATACCCGGTTGGAAATACTTTTTGAACCGGGCAAACGAACCGTGCCGCCCGCTCGCGCCAGTGGCGGGATATCCAGATATTCAACGTCGAACATGGCGCGGGCTACTTGTTTGGTTTTTGGGAGGCTATTCGCCAGTTGGCGCGGGTTTCGCTGGCCTGCTCAATGAGTTGCTCCAGTGCATCACCATTGCTGTCACCAATCAGCTTCTCCAGCGATTGAAGGGTTTGCTGAAAGATCCTGGACTGGGTCAGTAGTTCTTCGCGGTTGGCAATCAGGATGTCGCGCCACATTTTCGAGTCACTTGCAGCAATCCGGGTGAAGTCACGAAACCCGGGGCCCGCCAGCGACAGGTAATCCTTGCCATCGGCCTGGTCAGCAATGCCATTCATTAGTGCGAAAGCGATGAGGTGCGGCAGGTGGCTGACCGCCGCATAAGCTGCATCGTGGGCTTGCGGCGACATCTGTACGACGTGGCATCCAAGCGCGTTCCAGACGTCCACTGCTTTTTGCAGCTGGACCGTGAAGGTGCGTTCGATAGGCGTGAGGATGACCTGCTTGCCGTTGTACAAATTCGCGTCGGCGTGCTCGACGCCGGAAACTTCTTTACCTGTGATGGGATGCGCAGGTACAAAGCAGCCAACGTGGTCGCGCAATACCCGGCGTGCTGCATCCACCACATCGCGTTTTGTGGAGCCGACATCCATGACCAGCGTATTGGGCGTGATGAGATGGCGAATCGCCTTGAAAGTGGCTTCTGTCGCGGAGACGGGGACGGCCAGAAGCACGATATCTGCGCCTGACACTGCTAGTAGCGCAGAGGGGGCCTCAACATCAATCACACCCATCTGGCGGGCGCGTTCTGTCGTAGAGGGCGACTTGCTGTAGCCAACCACACGTTTGACGAGACCGGCCCGCTTGAGAGCCAAGGCAAATGAGCCACCCATCAGCCCGCAACCGATGAGACCTAATTGTTCAAACATGAATAAAACCGTTTTTCTTGTTGTACATGTGCCGTGATTGCCCCGCCGCCGCGCTCAATCGGAGACAGGATAGCTGCCAAGAACCTTGTAAAACGCACACAGCTGCTGCAGTTCGGCCAGCGCGGCCTTGACGTTTGACTGCGACGGATGTCCCTGCAAATCGATGTAAAAGTGATATTCCCACTGACCCGAACGCGCCGGGCGCGATTCAAACCGCGTCATCGAGACACCGTGGTTCTTCAGTGGAACCAGGAGGTCGTGTACCGCGCCCGGCCGGTTCGCCACCGAGACCACCAGACTGATGCAGTCCTTACCGGAAGCCGGCGGTGCTGGCAGGGTTTGCGGCAGGCACACCACCGCAAAACGCGTGCGGTTGAAAGCCTCGTCCTGAATGCCAGGCGCCACGGCGTGCAAGCCAAACTGCGTACCAGCCCGCTCACTTGCGATGCCTGCCCATGCACCATTTGTAGAGGCAAGCCGCGCACCCTCGGCGTTGCTGGATGCAGCATACCGCTTTGCATTCGGCAGGTGCGTGGTAAGCCAGCCTTGGCACTGCGCCAGAGCCTGGGGATGGGCGTAGACGGCTTCAATGCCGTCCATGGAGTCTGACAGGCGCAGCAGGTTGTGCTTCACCATCAGGCTGACTTCGCCGACGATATGAAGAGGTGAGGTGAGGAACAGGTCCAGTGAGCGCGACACCACGCCCTCTGTAGAGTTTTCAACCGCAACGACACCATAGCCCGCACCGCCGGAGGCGGTCGCGCGGAAGACTTCATCAACGTTGTCGCACGGAACTTTCTCAATACTCTCGCCAAAAAACTGCAGCGCCGCCTGTTCGCTGAAGGTGCCCGCGGGACCGAGGTAAGCCACCCGCACCGGAGCTTCAAGCGCCAGGCAGGCGGACATGATTTCGCGCCAGACCGCAGCGACATGCTCATTTTTGAGCGGCCCCTTGTTGGCGTGCTGAATCTGTTCGATGACCTTGGCTACGCGATCAGGCCTGAAAAACGGTGATCCTTCCAGCCGCTTGACTGCTCCCACCTGTTCCGCGACGTGTGCACGGCGGTTGAGCAAGTCCAGCAATTCGCGGTCAATGGCATCAATCTGTACGCGCAAGTCGTTGAGGTTTGCGGTCATTTCTTGATGGGTGCCTTGCTTTTGTCTGGAGAGACCGTAGAACCGGGACTTGTTTTGGTAGGAGTTGAGCCAACAATTTTGTTGGCGGCCTCATCAAACTGTTTGCCACGCGCCAATACATCCGCGCGCGAGGTTTCAATCAGTTGCTTCACAAAAATATTTCCCAGTTCAGGGGCTGCAGCCTGGTATTTTTTGATTGCGGGCGATTCAAAAAAAGCGGCTAGCTGCTTGAGTTCGTCGAGCGTGAAACGCTCCATGTAAGCGGGAATGAGGGCGTCGGTGCTGGACTTGCTCACCTTGCCGCTGATGACTTTTGTGATGTCGTCAAAATACTTTTTGAGCTCGGCATTGAGTTCATCGGTGGCTTGTTGCAGCCTGGCCTTGGGAACGTCAGACTGGAGCTTTGGTCCCCAGGTTTGCAGGATGTCTTGTGCCGAACCTTCTGCCAGCTGGCGGACCAGGCGCTCAAGCTCCGGTCCTTGCTGGATGGCCACTCTTTTTGCCCATTCGAGTTTTGGGTCGACTGTCTGGGCATGGCTTACATTGCAAAATGCAAAGCTGGCAATTGCCAAAGCGGTAAGTAATTTTTTCATTCGTCGTTTTCCGGGTTGGGGGGGGCGGCAACAGGGGCATCCGTGCCCTTGTCGTCCTGGTTGGTTTTCGCCGTGCTGCTGTCGGTTTCGTCCAGGGCAGCGTCGTTTTCGACTATTCGTTGCAGACCACTCAATTGTGAGCCTTCGTCAAGTCCGATGAGGGTCACGCCCTGCGTAGCCCTTCCCATCTCGCGGATTTCGCTGACACGGGTGCGCACCAGCACACCCTTGTCTGTGATCAGCATGATCTCATCGTCGGCATGAACAAGGGTTGCCGCAACAACCTTGCCATTTCGTTCGCTTTGCTGGATGGCGATCATGCCTTTTGTGCCGCGTCCATGGCGGGTGTATTCCGCGATGGAGGTGCGCTTGCCGTAGCCATGCTGCGTTGCGGTCAGTACGCTTTGTTGCTCGTCTTCGGCGACCAGCATGGCGATCACGCTCTGGCCGGACTCCAGCGACATGCCCCGCACGCCGCGAGCGCTGCGACCGAGGGGGCGTACGTCTTCTTCGTCAAAGCGCACGGCCTTGCCGCCATCGCTGAACAGCATCACGTCATGCTTGCCGTCTGTAAGCGCCGCGCCGATCAGGTAGTCGCCATCGTCCAGATTGACGGCGATGATGCCGCCCTTGCGCGGATTGTTGAATTCGTCCAGCGTGGTCTTCTTGACGGTGCCCATGGACGTCGCCATGAACACATACTGGTCTGCGGGGAACGTCCGCTTTTCGCCGGTCAGGGGCAAAACCACAGTGATTTTTTCACCGTCCTGCAAGGGGAACATGTTGACGATGGGGCGGCCGCGCGAGCCGCGCGAGCCTGCTGGCACTTCCCAGACCTTGAGCCAGTAAAGCCGGCCGCGGTTTGAGAAACACAGGATGTAATCGTGTGTGTTGGCGATAAATAGCTGGTCAACCCAGTCATCTTCCTTGGTCGCGGTTGCCTGCTTGCCACGGCCACCACGTTTTTGCGCACGGTATTCTGAAAGTGGCTGGCTCTTTATATAACCGGTATGCGACAGCGTAACCACCATGTCTGTTGGTGTGATCAGGTCCTCGGTGCTCAGGTCGAATGAGCTGTGTTCGATCTGGCTGCGACGCGCCCCCACTTTGCTCTGGCCGAACTCCTGCCTGATGGCCGTCAGCTCTTCGCCGATGATGGTCGAGACACGTTCGGGCCGGGCCAGGATGTCCAGCAGGTCATCGATCTCTGCCATGACGTCTTTGTACTCCGCAACAATCTTGTCCTGCTCCAGTCCTGTCAGGCGTTGCAGGCGCATCTGGAGGATTTCCTGAGCCTGGGTTTCTGACAGCCTGTAAAGGCCATCGTTACCCATGCCAAAAAACTTTTCCAGGCCATCAGGCCGGTAGTCATCAGCGTTTACGACTCCGCCGTCGGCCTTGGCGCGCGTCAGCATTTCGCGAACCAGCTTGCTGTCCCAAGGCTTCAGCATCAGTTCTGCTTTGGCAACCGGCGGCGTCGGCGCATTGCGGATGATGGCAATGAAGTCGTCAATATTGGCCAGCGCTACGGCCAGACCCTCAAGTACGTGGCCACGCTCCCTCGCCTTGCGAAGCGTGAAGACGGTTCGGCGTGTGACGACTTCCCGGCGATGAGACAGGAAGACCTGAATCAGGTCCTTCAGGTTGCAGAGCTTGGGTTGGCCATTAATCAGCGCCACCATGTTGATGCCGAAGGTGTCCTGCAACTGCGTCTGCTTGTACAGGTTGTTCAGGACAACTTCCGGCACTTCGCCTCGCTTGAGTTCAATCACAAGCCGCATGCCGGACTTGTCACTTTCGTCCTGAATATGGCTGATGCCTTCAATCTTCTTTTCGTGAACCAGTTCGGCCATGCGCTCCTGAAGAGTCTTTTTATTGACCTGGTATGGCAGCTCGTCAACGATGATGGATTGGCGCTGACCTTTGTCGATGTCTTCAAAGTGGCATTTGGCACGCATGACAACCTTGCCGCGTCCGGTGCGGTAGCCGTCTTTCACACCATTGATCCCGTAAATAATGCCGGCCGTTGGAAAGTCAGGCGCGGGGATGATTTCCATCAGCTCGTCTATGGATGCCTCAGGATTTTTCAGGAGATGCAGACAGGCATCAATGGACTCATTCAGGTTGTGCGGTGGAATGTTGGTAGCCATTCCGACTGCGATGCCGGAAGAGCCATTGACCAGCAGGTTCGGAAACCGCGCCGGCATAACCAATGGCTCATGCTCGCTACCGTCGTAGTTTGGGCCAAAATCCACGGTCTCCTTGTCCAGATCGGCAAGTAGCTCATGGGCAATCTTTGACATCCGAATTTCGGTGTAACGCATGGCCGCAGCGTTATCGCCATCAACTGAGCCGAAGTTGCCTTGGCCGTCAACCAACATGTGGCGAAGCGAAAAATCCTGTGCCATCCGGACGATGGTTTCATAAACAGCACTGTCGCCGTGCGGATGGTATTTGCCGATGACGTCGCCCACAATACGCGCCGACTTCTTGTAGGGTTTATTCCAGTCGTTGTTGAGTTCGTGCATCGCAAACAGCACGCGCCGGTGCACCGGTTTGAGGCCGTCACGTGCATCGGGCAAGGCCCGCCCCACGATCACGCTCATGGCGTAATCTAGGTAGCTGCGCCTCATTTCTTCTTCAAGACTGATGGGCAGGGTTTCTTTTGCAAACTGGGTCATGAGGCGCCTGAATTGGTTTTGTCGCGATCTGCAGCGAAGCAGAGACGCGATTTTAAGGCTTGAGTTTAAGGGGTGGCGTTGTGGCTAGGCCGCAACAAAGGTCAAAGATTCTTCTGTCTGTGTAAGACTGCGGCGATTGTTGTCTTGTGCCCGGAAAAGGCTGTGGCACAATAGATGTAACGCTGCGAGTGATGGTCATTTGCAGCGTATAACTTATTAATCGCAGCCAGTCTGCGGCTTTTCTCTAGAGGAGAATTATGAAGAAACTCAACAAAGTGGCAATGTTGTTTGCTTCCGCAGCGCTTGCTACCGCCGCTGGTGCACAAACTGTCGACAACTGGAAAAATGGTACAAACCAGCTGATCTGGAAAAACTCTACGAATCTTTGCTGGCGTGATGCCAACTGGACGCCAGCAACCGCTGCACCAGAGTGCGACGGTGCCATTCAGCCAAAAATGGCTGAGCCAGCACCAGCGCCTAAGGCAGTCGAAATTCCACCTCCTGTGGTTGTTGCTCCTCCGCCTCCTCCAGCTCCACCACCAACCGTGGCGACGAAAGTCACCTACGCTGCTGACGCCTTCTTTGATTTTAACAAGTCTGTCATCAAGCCAGAAGGCAAAGCCAAGCTGGACGATCTGGTTGGCAAGATCAAGGGCATCAATCTGGAAGTCATTATCGCTGTTGGTCACACCGACTCTGTTGGTAGCGATGCATACAACCAGAAATTGTCGGTTCGCCGTTCAGAAGCCGTGAAGGCCTATCTGGTGTCCAAGGGCATCGAGAAAAACCGCGTTTACACCGAAGGCAAAGGCGAGAAACAGCCAGTTGCTGACAACAAGACCGCCGAAGGCCGTGCGAAAAATCGTCGCGTGGAAATCGAAGTCGTTGGTACCCGCGCCAACTAATATTCCTTCTGGAATTATGCAAAAACCGCGCTTAGGCGCGGTTTTTTTACGCCCACCATAATCACCTCATGCACAACACCGATAACTTCGATCCTGCCGAACTCGAAAAATTTTCAGCGCTGGCGCATCGCTGGTGGGATACCGAAAGCGAGTTTCGCCCCCTGCACCAGATCAATCCGCTGCGGTTGGAGTGGATTGAAAACCTGGCGCCCCTGAAAGGTCAGCGCGTGCTGGATGTCGGTTGTGGCGGCGGCATTCTTGCTGATGCGATGGCGCGCAAGGGCGCTAGCGTGCTGGGCATTGACCTGGCAACCAAGGCGTTAAAGGTGGCGCAGCTGCATGCACTTGAAGCCCAAACCAGCGGCGTCCAATACCAGGAAATAAGCGCAGAAGCGCTTGCCAGCGAACAGCCGCAAAGTTTTGACGTAGTGACCTGCATGGAAATGCTTGAGCACGTTCCCGACCCGTCATCCATCGTGAAAGCCTGCGCGACGCTCGTCAAGCCTGGGGGGCATGTGTTTTTTTCGACCATTAACCGCAACGCCAAGGCTTTCCTGTTTGCGATTGTCGGGGCTGAATACGTGCTGAATTTGCTGCCCCGCGGTACGCATGAATACGACAAGCTTGTCAAGCCAAGCGAGCTGGACGGCTATTGCAGGACCAGCGGACTGACATTGCAGCAGACCAGAGGCATGCAATACAACCCACTGACACGTCACTACTGGCTTGATGCCAATACCAGCGTCAACTACATGTTCGCGACTACCAAAGACTGACTGCCGATTTTTACGTGGACACCCCCCGCATGTTTAAAAACATAGATGCCGTGTTGTTCGATCTCGACGGCACGCTGATTGACAGTGCCCCCGACCTTGGCGCTGCTGCTGACAAGATGCGTGTAGACAGGGGTCTGCCATCGCTGCCCACGGCTGCGTATCGACCCATGGCAGGCGCAGGTGCGCGCGGGATGCTCGGGATTGCCTTTGGGATCACGCCGGATGATCCCGAATATGAGGCATTGAAGGAAGAGTTTTTTCGCAACTATGAAGCCTGCATGACCGAGCGCACCTTCGCATTTGACGGTGTGGCGGAGTTGATTGCAGGTATTGGCGGCGGCGGCCTCAAGTGGGGTGTGGTAACCAACAAATCCGAACGATTCACGCTGCCTCTCACGCGGGCTATGCCACTCTTCAACACCGCCGGTACGATCATCAGTGGCGACACCACACCGCATGCCAAGCCGCATCCGGCGCCGCTGCTGGAGGCCGCGCGCCAGCTGGGTCTCGCGCCCGAACGCTGTATTTATGTTGGCGATGACGAGCGTGACATTGTTGCCGGGCGCGCAGCGGGCATGCCCACAGTGGTGGCTGCCTATGGTTATCTTGGCGCCACAAAGGACACGGACGGCTGGAATGCCCACGCCACGATCATTTCACCGGGTGAACTCTTGAATTTCCTGCCGATGGCTTAAACTACCGGTCTGGGGCTGCATTGGTTTCGACGTGGGTTCGGACGCGGTGTGGTGCATGTCGAGCTGAGTGTGCTCGTAAAACTGATTCAAACAAACTAACTGCAAACGACGAACGTTTCGCACTCGCTGCTTAATTGCCAGTGAGCTTTACAACAGCAGGCCGATGGGCTGGGCAAGGGGTCTTTAGCGCAAGTTAAGGGCTCCCGGCTGTAAAGATAATTTTATCGGCTGGCTCCGGGCTGGGTACCTTAACCCGGGGCAAGAAAATAGGGTGCTGGCGTCCTGTGTAGCGTGCGACTGCGCGACACAGGTGGCGAGACTTAAATCAGACCGCTAAACATGTAGATCTGCCCGAACAAGGCTTGCGGACGGGGGTTCAAATCCCCCCAGCTCCAC
>JANYFF010000560.1 GCA_025362825.1 Polaromonas sp.
GTTCAGGCTTTTTCATCTCAATTTTAGCCTCGGGTATCCCGGCAGCCTTGAGGGCATCGCGAACGGCAAAGCCACGCTGCTTGGCAAGCTCAGCATTTTTGGCCGGATTGCCTGTTGCATCGTGGAAACCGGAGATCACCAGCTTGCGGCCGGCCTGCGCACCCTTGATGACGTCGGCCAGTGCTTCGCTGGCGCCAGCGGCCAGCTCGGCCTTGCCGGACGCAAAGTAAAACTTGACGACGCCGTTTTCAACCTTGACGCTGGCCGCATCGCGCGCAGCTTCTGCGGCGCCGGCCGTATCCGCAGGCATAACTACCGCTACCGGCACGGCTTCAGGGGCGTTCACGATGGCGATCACCTTGGCAAGAATGGGATCCTGGGCAGGCTGGCCGGCTTGGTAAATGCCCACGCCGATCACCAGCGAAATGACCAGGGCAATCAGGCCAAAAACAATCCCCAGAACCAGTCCCTGCTGGCTATCATCATCTTGAGAAGACATCGCTAACTCCCTTTTAAAAAACTTTGTGCATTGTAAAGTGTGGCTGTGAAGAACACTTCAGATTCAACCCCTGTTTCAAGCCTGCCATTTCATCGCGGTCCGGCACACATGCTGGACGTCGTGGCCCGTGAATGGGGTGGCCATGCCGACTTGTGGATCTTTGGCTACGCCTCGCTGATCTGGCGGCCTGAATTTGACTTTGCAGAAGAGCGGCCCGCTGTGATTCGCGGCTACCACCGGGCGCTGAAGATGTGGAGCCGCCTGAACCGCGGCACGCCCGAAAGGCCGGGCCTGGTCTTCGGCCTGTTGCCCGGCGGCAGTTGCAAGGGCGTTGCCTTTCGCATACCCAAGGCACACGTCGCAGCCATACTGCCGGCCTTGTGGGAGCGTGAAATGCCCAACGGCGTGTACGACCCGAAGTGGCTGCGCTGCCAGACCACGCGCGGCGATGTGCGCGCCTTGGCTTTTACCCTGTCAAAGCGCAGCCCCAACCACACCGGCGTACTGAGCGAAGAAGACTACCGGCAGATTTTTTCCAGCGCCTGCGGCCGTTACGGCACGACGCGCGATTACGCGCAGCTAACCTATGACAAGCTGCGCGAAATCGGCATACACGACCGTGCGCTGGGCAAGTTGCTCAGGCTTTCGGGTGATTGAAGCAAGCGCCGACCTCAACCGGCGCGCTGCGCCAGCAAGTCAGCGGCGCGCTGCAAATCCTCCAGCGTGTCGATGTCGGTCACGATGCCAGCATCATCCAGCTCCATCAATGCTACTGAATTAGTAGCACTATATGCCTGAATTACGGGGGCTGCACCGCTATTTCCTTCCAAATTGAGAAGCTTCTCCCTGCATTCGGCCGCAAACCGCACCGGGTGCCCACGCTGGCCCTGGTAGATCGGAACAGTCACTGCACAAGGCGGCGCCATGGCCACAGCGCGTAATGTCTCGCTGCTCAAGAGCGGCAAGTCCGCCGGTAATATCAGCCAGCCCGCAGCATCAGGCGTGGCCCTGACGCCCGCAGCAATCGAATCCCCCATGCCGGGACGTGAGGCGTCAGCCCCGACGACGTGGTACTGCAGGCCGCTGGCCTTGACCGCATCGAGCACATGCTGCATCACCGGTTTTCCGGCGAGCAAGGCCTGGAGCTTGTGCACGGTGCCTCCAGAAGCGGTAAAACGTTCGCCGCGTCCGGCAGCAAGGACGATGACGACGGGCAGTGAGGATTCAGGGGGCATGGCAGGTCAATCAGGCGCGGTGTGAAACCAATCCTTATACTTGAAAAGATATGCTCGATCCAACGCCATCCCTCACGTCAATCGCCGACCTGCGCAAAAGCTACGAACGCGCTGAACTCGACGAAAAAGCCTCTCAGGCCGACCCCTTTCTGCAATTCGACCAGTGGCTCAAAGAGGCGATTGCAGCAAAGGTGCCTGAGCCCAACGCCATGACGCTGGCGACTGTTGGCAGCAATCTGCGCCCCTCTACACGCGTGGTGCTGATCAAGGGCTTCGACGGGCGCGGCATTGTCTGGTACACCAATTACGACAGCCGCAAGGGCGTGGAGCTGGCGGTCAACCCTTATGCCGCACTGCAGTTTCACTGGGTCGAACTTGAACGTACCGTGCGCATTGAAGGTGTCGTTGAAAAAGTCTCCGCGGAAGAAAGCGACGCCTACTTTCACTCCAGGCCGCTGGATTCGCGCATAGGCGCCTGGGCCAGTCCGCAGAGCGAGGTGATTTCTGGTCGTGGCGTGCTGATTGCCAACGCAGCAAAGTACGCCGCAAAATTCATGTTGCAGCCACCGCGTCCGCCCCACTGGGGCGGCTACCGCCTGAAACCCGACAACTGGCAGTTCTGGCAGGGCCGCAAAAGCCGTTTGCATGATCGCTTGCGGTATACGCTGCATGATGACGGGGAGTGGTTGCGGGAGAGGCTGGCGCCCTAGCTTGCTTCTTCACAGGAGCGGTTCGAGCTCAAGCTGGGGAGCCGCTTACCTTCACTGCGAACCGCAGAGCCACCCAGGCTCATCATGCGGCCCTCGTTTTAGTGAACAGCCACGTTGTCATAAGACACCGTGGCTTTTTCTATGAAGCAAGCCAGGTCACATGCCTACTGGCCCCCCAATGGCGATTCAGGAGCGACTCGGCAGTTGCTGCAGGATGCGTTTGAGGGGGCGAGGCCGAGGGATTGCGTGTTGTGAATCGAACAAACAAAGGCGTGGATGGTCACGAACTCATTGCGATTCGCGCGTAGGGGACGCGAGATTGTGCCCGCGCCGCCCCGATCCGCGTGCCCGATAGAGGCGTCCGTCAGCGCTGCTAACGAAGAGCTCGTCAAGTGCGGCGCCGCCGAAAGCACAGCGCACGGGAGCGTCGCCTGGGAAGACTTGGGTCTCGAGAAGACGTCCCGAAGCGGAGAACACATAGATCGTTGGACCCGGGCCCGCGTCTCGACCCCCGCCGCAAGCGATGACGCAGCCATTCTCATCAAGGCACAAACCTTCAATGCCCCGGTGCGCCCCTCGATGGTCGCGTCCGAAAGTATGAAGGACCTCGTATGGCCCAACCGTGCCGTCCGTTCGTACAGGGTAGGCGCGTAATTCTCGCACTGAAGTCCGCGCAGTGTCTCCCTCGGAGACGTAAAGCGTCTTCTCGTCGGGCGACAGTAGAACTGCACGTGGCACAGTGGTGTCAAAAGTTACTCTGCGGATCTGCCAGGCACGTCGCTCATCACGCTCCAGACGGAGTACCGATGCGTGGTCAAGCGGGGGAAACACTTGCGGCCCGAATGCATGCACGCCATGGTGCGGGTCGGAGAACCACACGCGTTCCCGGCTGTCGACAACAAGGTCACATGGATGGTTGTGCACGGCTCCCGCAATACGCAAGCCCGTGACTTTGGCACTGCCGTCCGGCATGTATTGGATGACCCGGCGTCCGCCTTCCTGGGCGGCGTAAATGGACCCGTCGCGAGTAACGGCCAAGCCGTTGGCGCGGCCCGTGTATTTGCGCAGGTCGCTGGTCACGCCAGTCGCGGGATCGAAGCGTTTGATGAGCATCGCTTCTGGCAGACTGAACAACACGGCTTGTCCGTCCCAGGCGACGCCGCCCATGTTGCCGGAAAATGGTCCTGCAACTGACTCGAACGTCCAATCCCGCCTGTTGCCTGAATTCACCATGGTGCCACCCCAGGAATCTTCAGCCGGGTGCGCAGCAATTGCTGGAACGTCGTGACGTAGAGTGATTTCATGTCGTCGTCTCCCCATGCCATGTTGGTGCAGTGGCCTGGAATGCGCAGTCTGCCCAGTAGGCGCCCGTCAGGCGCGATGATGTGAACTCCGCCAGGTCCGGTGCAATACACGTTGCCCTCGACATCAACCTTCATGCCATCGGCCACGCCGGCTTCCGCACCCACGAGCTTGTTAAAGAGCCGGCCCGGACCAACAGTACCGTCAAGGTTCACATCGAAAACGCGGATGAGTCCTTGCATGGTGTCGTTGACATAGAGCAGCTTCTCGTCGGGCGAGAACGCCAGCCCATTGGGATATGCGCAGTCGGCAATCGCGAGCGTCACGGTGCATCCGTCTGGGGACAGGCGATAGACGCCTTGCACGTCGAGGTAGCGCTGGACGTCTTCGGCGACCATGCCAGGAATGACCAAGCCCCCGGCTGAATCCGTCCACCATGTCGAGCCATCCGATTTCACGACGATATCGTTCGGGCTGTTGAATTTTTTGCCGTCGTAGTGTTCGGCAATTGTTTTGATGACCCCATCGTGCTCGAAGCGCCAAATGCTGCGGCTACACCAGCCGGCGACGACCAGGCGGCCCTCGCGGTCAAAGGTCAATCCATTGGCGTGCCTTGAGGGTCGCAGCACCACCTCCCGCCCAACCCCAGGCGTCCATTTCCAGATTGTGTTGCCGATGATGTCCACCCAGTACATGACCTTCTTTCGGCGATCCCAGACGGGCCCCTCCCCGAAGCTCATGCCCTGTGCGATGCTGTCGAGCTGCGGCTGGAGGTCAGCCACACGGTCGAAACCTTCTGCGCGCAAATCAGTATCCATGACGTCCTTCCGGGGTCCAGCCGTGCGGCGCAAATGCCGCCACATCACTTACCACGTCCAAGACCACTGGTTTGTTCAGTGTCAGGGCGTGGGTCAGCGCCTCTTTAAGCTTGCCTGCGTGCTCTACACGAATGCCTTCGCACCCAAGTGACCGCGCGACCGCGGCAAAATCGATCTTTTCGAAACGCCACAAATCTTCGGTGCGGGCACCGGTGGCGTCGCCGTCAGGGTATACCTTGTCCCACAGCGGGATTTCCTGGTTCAGCGCGCTGTTGTTGTTCACCACGACGATGAGGTTGATGCCAAAGCGAGCGGCTGTTTCCAATTCAGCGATGTGGTAGTAGAAGGCGCCGTCGCCCGTGAAACACACAACTGCCCGGTCAGGATGGGCGCACTTGACGCCCATGGCGCCGGGAAAGCCCCAACCCATCGAGCCAGCTGCGCGAATAAAGCGCTGATCGGGCTTGGTGAGTTCCACCATCGCCGCGCACCACATGCCAGAATGACCAGTGTCAGCGACCAATATGCCCCCAGCTGGAAGTGCGCCCGCAATTTCATGGCATAGGCGCTCAGGTCGAATGGGCATGGCCTCAGACGCCAGGTGGGGGGCAAATGCACGATGCCAAGCCGCCACCAGCTCGGCGATATGTTCAGTCCAGACGTCACGCCCCTGAGGAGCGGCGGGCGGCGCTACCGCGGTCAGTACCACGAGCGTCGCTTTAGCATCCCCGGCAAGGGATACCGCGTTGGGGTAATTTCGCCCCAGCTCCTGAGCGTCAATGTCGAGCTGGATTACCCTTGTTCCCTTCTGCGGGACCTTCCAATCGACAGTGACCTGCCCCCCGGTATGGCTACCGATAAAGAAGACCAAGTCTGCCTCGCAGACCGCCCGGTTGGCGCACTCG
>JANYFF010000570.1 GCA_025362825.1 Polaromonas sp.
TCCCGAAATTGTTGAATCTTGTTTGTCGGAGGGTCGCTGCTGGCCAAAGTTGGAGACATTGGCTCGGGTTTGTCTTGCCAATACGTGGACTGATCAATCGTCACTTATTCAAGGCCGGCCGCAAGGTCAGCAATAGACTTGATTTCTGATCTTCAATATTGAAATTCATGATGGTCGGGTACAGACTGAATGCGGTCTTTCATGCATCGTCAGTCACCGGCTGGTTTCGACGACAAAGCGGAATTCCAAGAGTTTGAACCGACTGCCCTAAAGCCGACATTGACTATCGCTTGCCGACGTTGCTGGTCTGGCACACTCCACATCGCGAATTGCTCAGGCTATCCAAGGAACATTGCGACCTTGGATCTTGCAGTTTGTTAAGGCCATGCGCTGAATCAATGCTGCTTGGCTGATACACCGCAGAGCCAGATCGCCCAGACAGGAATGCTGGACAGTCAACTCATAGTGATGAGCGTAGCGGTTTGGCTACCCGGACTGTCCAGCTCGAGTACGCCGCTGTTGCGGTCGGCATAGGCCGCCTGGAAGCTGGGTCGAAGCTGCCAGCGCTGCCAGAACGCATCCACATGCTCGAAACGCTCGTCCAGCGGGGTGGCGTTAACCGGAAACTTGGAAAAGGCGATGGCGGTGGCCATCGTGATGTCCGCAAAAGTGGGCTCGTCCCCACCGAGCATCCAGTCGCGTCCGTCCGAGAGATGTTGGTTGACCAAGCCCGCATGCGCCAGCGCCTCTTTGCGGCAATGCTCGCCCCAAGCGTGATTGCTGGTCAATTCGACCTTAGGCCCCAGCCCGTTATGCAGAACATGAAACATTGTGACGATCCGGTAGAGGATATGCACCCAAATCCGGTTTTCCCACATGGTGTCCAGCCCCTGCTGCAAGGGATCAGAGCCCATGATTCGACGCCCAGGATAAGACTGGTCCAGATACCGAACGATGGCGGCAGTCTCAGCGAGGTAACTACCATCCGCCAGTTCAAGGGTAGGCGTCTCGCCCCACGGGTTCATTTTCAGATGGGGCCACTGACGCTGCTCGCCGACTGGCGACATATCGTAAATACGCTCCTCGAACTGATCGGCAATGCCTTTTTCGTGCATGAACAGGCGCAGGCGCTGTGGATTCGGAAAGGCTGAAGGCGAGGTGAAAAGGCGGAGCTTGTTTGTCATTGGAGATAGTTTCCGAGAGATAGAAAAACAGTGTGGCGAGCCTCAGCGAAGCGCACCGGATGAGCCAATCGTGCAGCTAGACAGTCTAACTACCGACCACATGGTAGTTTAACGACAGAAGATACAATGATGGACGTCAACACTTTTTTTATTTCGATGGCTGAAGCAGTAAAAATTGAAGAGAGTTCAAACTCCAGGGAAAAAATCCTGGCTGCCGCCACGCGGGTCGCGCAGGCACGGGGCTATGGTGGATTGAATTTTCGTGACCTCGCAGAACAGGTCGGCATAAAGAGCGCCAGCATGTACTACCACTTCGCGAGCAAGGCCGATCTTGGCACTGCGATCGCGAGGCGCTACTGGGAGGACTCGGCGGTGACACTGAACGCCATGCTGGACGACACTTCAGATCCACTGCGTTGCCTGCACGACTATCCAGACATATTCCGCAAGTTGATCGAGAGCAACAACCGCTTGTGCCTTGGCAGTTTCATGGCTACCGAATATGACGACCTACCCGAGGCGGTGAAAAAGGAAGTGCATGCCTTTGCCGATGTTCATGTGGCGTGGCTGGCTCGAGTACTTTGCGCTGCGGCCATCGTCAGTACCGAAAAGAGCGAAAGACGGGCTCATGCCATCTATGCCGCCATTGTCGGCGCACAGATTATTGCAAGGAGCCGCTCTAATGTCGCGCTCTATGATGAACTCATCGAGAGCTATCGTTTGGCTGGACTCTTGCCGGCGTAACCCTACGATGACTGACGATCGAAAAAAGTTTTTGCCAGTTTCGCCATCATTGACCAGCGTGCCAACTCGCTCTGATACACCTCAAACCGTTGTAGCGTTATGCTTCTTTGCCACCAACACCGGCCAAGCCTTAATGTGTTGATTGCAGTTGAATATGGCTCAGATTGTGTCTGGAATCTACAGCCTGGATCGCCAGCCAGCGCATGGTCTGCGCCAGTGCTTGGTCCAACGGTGCGGCACTGCGCTGCACTCGGGCAAGCAAGGTCGCACCCAACCACTGCTGGTACAGCTGCTGGGCTACCTCGGCCGGGTCAGGGCAGGCGGCCAGATCGCCTGTTGCAATGCCTTCCGCCAGACATGACGCCAGCCGTTCGATCACTCTGGCGGTGCCACGCTCGAGCACGAGCCGCATTGCCTCGGACAGATCACAGACCTCGGCACTGAGCTTAACGACCAGGCACCGAGCCTGCGGATAGTTGCCAGATTGGGTTGCATGCCACTGACTGAAAAATGCCAACAAGCGCTGCGGCGGCGACTGTCCTGCTGCGAACAGGTTGGCGTCGACCTCCACCAGATAGCTTTCGAAGTGGTGCTCGAGCAAAGCCTCGCCAAACTGCTCCTTGGATCGGAACCAGTGATAGAACGACCCCTTAGGTACCTCCGCGGCACTCAAGATCTCACTAAGCCCGACGGCTGAGAAGCCGCGGGCAGCGATGAGGACCTTGGCGCTGTCCAGTATCTTCAGGCGCGTATCGGTCGCAGGCTTGGTACTCATCGCTTGCGCTCTGCTCAAGCGGTGGCGTCCACCGTGGTCAGCGCCGGGTAGTCGTCGTAGCCTTCGGCGCCGCCAGCATAGAAAGAGTCCGGCCGGGGAGCGTTGTACGGCCCGTTGCGACGCAAACGTTCCGGTAGATCCGGGTTGGATATAAACAACTTGCCGAATGCGATGAAGTCGGCCAGATCTGCGTCTACCGCAGCAATTGCACTGTCGCGGTCGTAGTCACCATTGGCAATATAGGCTCCATTAAAGATCTGTCGCAGGCGCTGGAAGTCAAAATCGATGGCCCGGTCTTCCACCACGTGCAGGTAAGCCAGTTTGTACGCATTGAGCTGTTCAGTGACCGCGTCGAACGTCGCCTGTGGAGTGCTGTCAGTGATGTCGTTAAATGGATTAACTGGCGACAGTCGTACGCCGACCTGGCCGGGCTTCCAAACG
>JANYFF010000583.1 GCA_025362825.1 Polaromonas sp.
CCGTCGTCCAAGTGAATGCGCAAGCGATGTGAATAGGCGCCATTGTTGATTTCCCGAAGGAAAGCCATACGCGCTTCGCTGCGTGCGGAGTAGTGGAGCTCGAAGCTGACGCCGTCGGCCCAGAGCCGATTCGCCATCGATAGTATCGGCGTAATACCGATGCCGCCCGCGAAAAGCAGCGCGTATGGCGAAGCAGCGAGGGGAAAGAGGTTCGCCGGTGCGCCCATATCGATAATATCGCCCTCCATTAGCACGTCGTGCACTGCAGCGGATCCACCGCGCGAGGCCGGCTCCCTAAGAACGGCAATACGGTAGCTCCCCAGCTCTTGCGGTGAGCCGCACAGGGAGTACTGGCGCACGACGCCGGGCATTACGTGCAGATCGACATGGGCACCGGGCTCAAACGCGGGCAGGCATCCGCCGTCTACGCTACAAAGCTCCAGGCTCACTATGTCCTCGGCCTCCAGCGCTTTCCTGGCTATTTTCACCTTCAACATGAATAGGCTTTCCCAGGCGTTTTGAGCTGTTAAGCGCCCATGAACAGGCGCACGCCCACTAGCGAGATTGCCGGTATATACGTAATAAGCGCCAGCGCCACAAGATAGACGCCGAGGAAAGGCAAGATGCCTTGGTAGATCACTTTCAGTTCCATCCGGAGAACCGACTGCGCCACGAAAATGTTTAGTCCAAATGGCGGGTGAAAGAGGCCGATGGCCAGGTTCACCATGACGATAATCCCAAAATGGACAGTGTCGATCCCTGCAGCCTTTACGATCGGCACGAGCAGTGGTGACAGGATGAGAATGGCCGACAGCGGGTCAAGCACGCAGCCCACCAGCAATAGCAAGACGTTCAGAGTAAGGAGGATCATCCAAGACGATAACTGTCGCTCTTGAATCCAGGCGATGATGTGTGCCGGTACCTGGTTAACCGTAAGCAGCCACGAGAATACCGCCGCACAGGCGATGATGATGAGGATCTGCGCGGTGAACATCGCGGTGGTGGTGGCGGAGTCCAACACGTCACGCCAGCCGATATCGCGGTACACAAGGCGCGTAACCAGCGCAGCGTAGACGCAAGCCACTCCCGCAGCCTCGGTCGGCGAGAACACACCGCCATAGATGCCGCCGAGAATGATTACGGGCGCGCCAAGTGCCCAGACGCCCCGGCCCAGTGAGCGCCGAAATACTGCGAAGTCAAACGGGACGCCCTTGGCGAAACCGCTGCGCCTGGCCTGGAACATGACGTATAGCGTGAGCAGGCCGGCGATGAGCAGGCCTGGCAGTACGCCAGCCGCATAGAGCCGCGGAACGGACTCTTGCGCGGCCGCGCCGTAGACGATCATCGGTATCGAAGGCGGAATGATGATGTCGATGGCGCCTACCGAGGTAATGAGTCCTGCAGAAAACTTCTCCGGGTAGCCCGCGCGGCGCATCGCCGGCAGCATGATACGGCCCACAGTGGCGACAGTCGCGGCGCTCGCGCCGGAAATAGCGCCAAAAATAGCCGAAGTCCCGACCGTTGTCACTCCGAGGCTGCCGCGCACGCTGCCAACGCCCGATTGCACCACGTCGACGATACGCTGGGCGACGGTGCCCCGCCCCATCAGCTCGCCGGCGTACAGGAAAAATGGGATCGCCAGCAGCGGGTAGGCGTCGATCGATCCATACATGGTCTGGTGCAGGGCGGACAGTGGCACGTTCATGAAAAACACTAAGGCACAAGTGGCCGCGGTGAGGAGAACGATGAAGACGGGAAACCCGAGCAGGAGAAGAATCAGTGGCAGCAGGCCGAGTGCGAACGTCATGACCCGATCACCTCACGGCGGATGCCGGCCAGCCGCATAAGGGAAACTGCGGATAACAGTAAAAAGCCTGTTACAAGCCCGATGTGCGGGATAGCCATCGGGATTCTCAGCGCGTCGCTATTGCGGTCGAGGTCGATCATCAGGGCGGTGAAATGCCAGGACTGGTACAGCATGAACACCGCAAGCGCGGCCACCAGCAGCGCGTCTATACGATCCAGGCTGGTCCGCACTCCCGCAGGAAGGCGCTGCACAAGCACATCCATGCGCAGGTGCTCGCCCTGCCAGGCGACACCGGCAATGCCGACAAATGTTATCCACACCAGGATAAACACTTGGATTTCTTCCGCGCCCAGGATTGCACGTGAAAAGACATAACGAGACACCACGTTGGCGCAGTTTACGAAGACGGCGGCAATCAGCAACCAGCCCAACAGGGTGCTGACCACGTTGGCCGCAAGCGTTACCTTACGGGAGGTTCTCCCGCGCCAGCTTGCCGACGGCTGAACAAGTGCCTGCGTGGCAGGCGCTTCATTTCCAGTGGCATTCATGCTTAGGGTTTCCTGTGCTTTGAGGCAGCTTCAGAGAACACGCGAAAGTCCTCCTTGACCGCGCTGTTCGCATCGATCACTGGCTTGAGCACCTGAGTCACTTCGCTGATAAAGCGAGCTCGTTGTTCGCCCTGCAAGTCAGTGTTGATACCCCCTGCCTGCGCAAACTGCGCCCGTGACTTCTCCGCTTCGGCATTACCCCACACCGCGGCAGTGGCGTCTGCCTTCCTGACTTCCTCTTCAAGGATTGTTCGGAACTCCGGGGGCAGCTTCGCCAGCCACGCCTTATTGACGATGGCCGCCGCGACGGTCGGCCACGCTGGCAGGTAAAGTGCGTTCTTTGCCGCGTCCTGGTATTTCAACGCAGTGAGGATCGTGTTGGCTGTGACGGCTCCATCAATCGTGCCGTTCTGCAGGGCCGGCAGCACGTCACCGAGCGTCATCGGAATCGGCGACATCCCGAGCTTTCTCAGCGGCTCCATTTGCATGGGACTCGGATAGGTGCGTACTTTCATTCCCTTGAGATCATCCAGCACGTGAATAGGTTTACGTGACACGATTACGTTTGGGCTGTGCACAAAGGTGGTGAGCGGTTGGAAGCCTTTGGCAGCGCCCATGGTTGCCATTCGCTTGCGTACCTCGGGGTCGCTGAATATGCGATAACCGTGGTTTACGTCGTCGAACAGACCGACAGCGTCGAAGACCTGATACCGGGGCTCTACGCCGACCAGGAAGCCGCTCGACACGAACGCGGCCTCGATGGTGCCGAGCAACACGCCGTCCACGCTGCGAGCCATCGAGCCCAGTTGACTGGCAGGATATATCTCGACAGCGAGCTTGCCATGGGTGCGCTCCTCGACGCCTTTTTTAAGCGCTTTCATCCATTCGACATTGACGTCCCCGATCGTTGGCGTCGATATTTTCATCGTGTACAGCGCCTGCGCGAATGAGGCGGTAGACACAAGCACAAAAGCTGCACAGATTGAGAGTTTCTTGAGTAACACGGAAAGCTCCTTAAGTGGGTTTGGGAGTCAGGGACAGGAAATTCTCTTTTTTCACTTCGGAGCCGAAGCGATGGCATTAGCGCGCGCTTGCGCAGCGCCTTCCATCGCTACATGGGCCACCACGCAGCCTTTGATCCCTTCGACGATGAAAGGAACCAGATGGTCAATGGCGCGCTCGCCGTCGGACATGTCGCAGGCCCCGTTCGATAAAGCCTCGAGTCGCGAAACATTTGCCATGGTCTGCACTACAGCACTGATCGCAAAGTGATAGGCCCAACTAATAGCTTCAACCGAAGTGTTCGGAAGGGCTAGCTGCATCGCCGACATAAACCGCTTGGCGGTCTCGTCGAACATGTCGCCGATGATGTGGCGATCGGCTTGCTTGGGCCGTATCATTTCGTACGCAATTAGCCGTGCCACAGGCAGGCCGCCAAGTTCTTGGTCAGTGCGTAGACGGATGTTTGTGGCAACCAGGGCCTTCACAATGAGGGTCAGGCTTGGCTGCCGGCCATGGCCGTCGGCCAGCGCCGCATCTAGTTCGCTGATGCGTCGAGCGTTCAATGTCTTCGCGCGGCGTAATAGTATTTCGCGGTACAGGTCTAGCTTTGAGCCGAAGTGATAGACGATAAGAGCAATGTCCGTACCCGCTGCTTCAGCCACCATCCTCGTGGTGGCCCCGTCAAAGCCGTGGTCTGCGAAAGCCCGCTCCCCCGCAACGAGCAGCTTTTCGCGCGTCAGCTGTCCGTTGATCCGTCTTTTGTCAGCTATGGCCGTCATTTTCGCTCCTGTAGATACGAACCCTTTAGGCTTCTTCACCCTGATGTTGCGTGGCCTGCTCGGGAGACAGCACTGTGTTCCAGGCGTGCGTTGGAATGCGCACGTTAGCGGTCTCGTCTCGCAGGATGTTCATCGGGTCCTTGCCGTCCTTGACAACTTGAATCTGCTCCTTCAATTGGCGCCGCAGCATGACGATTCCGCGGTCGGATGGCGCTAGGCGTTCCAGCCCGTGGATTGCGATCGAACGCTGGCCTTCCTGCGCTTCTCGATCGTCTGGACTGCGCTGGCGCTCCTCGTAGGTGCGTTCGCCTTGTCCTGCCGGCCGAATCTTGATGCGCACGTCAGTCCCAGGCATCCAGTCCTCAATAGGCTTGCCGTCTACGAGTGGCCACGCCACGATGCTGAACGCGGTAAGGTGCTTGTTGTCCACCGGCACCGTCCAAGTGATTTCGGTGCATCGTTCCCGGTCTTTGATCACGGTTCCCTTCTCGTGGATGCTCGGCACAAGAATGATGTTAGGCATGACGACTTCAGCGTAACGCACCAAGCGGTTTCCATTCGGCAAATCTTTGATTACGCGGTAACGCACACCCAGCTCGGTGGGTTCGAAGTCGATTTTCGAGCGTCCCTGCATGAGCGCGCCGTCGAACTGGTCGCCGCTGATCTGCTGGTGCAGCACCAACAGGTGCCAAGGGTCGACGACGTTCTCATGATGCTGCAGCCAATTGCAGTCTTTCACGTAACCGATGCCGTAGCCGTCCCACAACTGCATTCCGCGCAGCTCAACATCGTTTCTGGAACGTGTGTCGATGATGTCGTAAAGCGGGAAGAGCGGCTTCTTATCAAGTGGGCCCATGAAAATAAATACCAATCCACCGTATTCCATGATTGGGTAGGCCGGATGCTGAACGTTCGCGCGGGTGCAAAACTCTTTGGTCTCGCAGCTCATTTCAGTAACGCGACCGTCCGGTGCGTACAGCCAGCCGTGATAACAACAGCGAAGGCCGTCTTTTTCTACGCGGCCCCATTCAAGTGAGGTGCCGCGGTGGCTGCAATGAGGCGTTAGGCAGCCCAGTGCGCCGTCCTTTGTGCGGAAGACGACGAGCTCCTCGCACATGATCTTTACCTTCTTTGGTAAGTCTTTGAGTTCGGCCGATAGCGCAACGGGCTGCCAGAACCTTCGGAGCAACTCCCCCATCGGTGTGCCTGCGTCCACGTGGGTTAGTTCGGCGTTCTCATGAGGAACTGTTAATCCGTAAGCTGATTTCATGGGCACCTCTACTATTCGTTAAAGTTAATTCATCGATCAGTGAATTTTATTTTTAACCTAGGCACCTGCAAATAAGGGGATACCCTATCGCCAAGTATGAAGTCCACTTTTCGATTAACGACTCAGCCCCAGGTGAGGGCCGCTTGTTTTTTAATAAACTGGTTACTTGATATGCAGACCACCGTCAACCACCAACGTCGTTCCAGTGATAAAAGAGGCCTCGTCTGAAGCCATCCAGAGGATGGGATAGGCGATCTCCAACGGCTGCGCCCATCGGGCAAGTAACGAGGTGTCCTGACGCTCGGTCTTTAGTTCTTCAACACTTTTTCCTGCGGCAGTTGTGCGGTTCACGTGAAAATCGGTCAGCGTCGAACCAGGACATACGACATTGACTCGTATTCCATGCTCCGCCTCCTCGAACGCTAAGGTGCGGGTCATGGCAATGATTGCGGCCTTAGTGGCGTCGTAAAGCGCCATACCTTTTCTACCTTTTACAGCGTAACAGGACGACACGTTAACGATCGCACCGTTGCCCGATTTGCGTAGAAGCGGTAGCGCATAACGGCAGAAATTTGCGTTGCCGATCATGTTGACACTTACTACAGCATGCCAGTCGTGAGGTGTTGCATCACTAAATGCTGCGTGGTTGCGCATTGCTGCGTTATTCACGAGTACGTCAAGTCCACCGAAGGTTTTGGCAACTAGCTCCATAGCTTCTTCGGCAGCCCGAGCATCAGCGACATCGGCGGCCATTACTTGAACGACAGCTCCTGGTGTCCGCGCGGTTATTGCAGCGGCAGTACGCCGCAATGCTTCTTGGTCGCGGTCGACGAGCAGTACGCTTGCACCCTCCGAACAGAACAGGTTAGCCGTAGCTGCCCCGATGCCACTGCCGCCGCCAGTGATGACGGCAAACCTCCCACGTAAACGGCCGCTCATAGCGAATACACCGGCTGATCTTTACCATAGACCAGATGTTCTTTAGCCCAGTCCTGCGGTTTCTGATCCTTCGGTAGCAAGACACCGGCAGAGCGCACACCTTGTGCCTTTGTTCCCAGCGCGGGGGGTTCATAACCCTGCTCCAGTCTTATCGTCGCTTCGTACAGCATGCGACGTGCCATAACGATTGCTCGGTCAGAGGGCAACAGTTTCTCAATGTCGTGGTTCTGTATCGGCCCCATGCTTTCCTGAAGGGATGCATCTTGTGCAGCAAAGCCCATTACTCCGCTATATGAGCGACGTTCCTTTTGCGCTTGGCGGTCGATCAGGTAATCGTTGTCCTTGTTGGCGATAGGACGCCAGGTTCCGCCAGGCACATTTGTGCCACTCTCATATTCGCAATGAATACCCTTGCCCGCATCGAGATCTCGGCGCTCCACTTCAGATAGCGGTTGATCAGGCCGGAAGTTGATGCTCCACGCCCAACACCGGTAGTCGTCAATCGGTACCCATACATGGCCGCCGAGTGCGTGGTCTCCGAACGGAGGAATAAGGTTGTACCAAGGGAAAATCCATTGCGTGACTCGCCAATAAAACGAATCGGGCTCTCCGTTACGCCGGCCAAAAAGCGTTAAGCCGCCGTCATGCTTTTCAATTTCAAAAGTGACGTTACCGTCTTTTTTGAT
>JANYFF010000613.1 GCA_025362825.1 Polaromonas sp.
CAGCTTGACGACCTTGTTGGGATAAGGTTGTGCAAACGCTGCGCCTGTAAAGCTTGCCAGCGCAAATGCAGATGATGTTGACAAGGCAAGGAGATAACGACGTTGCATGTTGAAGTCTTTCAAATGAAAACAGCCCAAATGTTAAGCGCAGGATGGCCGTTTGTCAGTGTGGATTACGCATAGGGGCAAACCCGGACGGCGCACCATTTGGGGTTATTCTCATGCAGTGAACTACGTGCAACTCCTCTTTCCCGACTTCGCTCTCATCGTGTGTGGCTACCTGGTCTGCCGTTACACCGCCCTTAACCGCACCGTTTGGGAACAGGTCGAGAGCCTGGTTTATTACTTTTTGTTTCCAGTACTGCTGTTCCAGTCGATTGTCAAAAGCCCGCTGGATTTGCGCGCTGCTTCCGGCCTGATCAGCGCCGGGCTACTGATGGGTCTTATAGGCATTGCGCTGGCCTACAGCCTGCCCTGGCTGCCGTGGCTGGGCAAACGCATCAACAAGCGCGAACACGCCGCCAGCGCACAGGTGGCGTTTCGCTTCAACTCCTTCATCGGTCTGGCCATGGCCGACCGGCTGGCCGGCAGCCAGGGCTTGCTGCTGATTGCGGTGTTGATCGGCGTGTGCGTGCCGGTCTACAACATCGCTGCAGTCTGGCCCATGGCCCGGCACGCCCAGCGCAGCTTTTTGCGCGAGCTGGTGCGTAACCCGCTGATCTTGGCTACCCTGACCGGCCTTGCCGCCAACATGCTGGGCCTGATCCTGCCGGTATGGCTAGAACCAGCGGTGACGCGCATAGGCGCAGCATCGCTGGCCCTTGGCCTGATGGCTGCGGGCGCGGGCATGCAGTTTGGCCACCTGTCGCAGGCCAAATCACTGGCCGTCGCTGTGCTGTCGATCCGTCACCTGATCCTGCCGCTGGTGGCGTTGGGACTGGCAGGGACACTCGGCCTGTCACCCGTCCAGACCACCATACTGCTTGTGTTTTCCGCCTTGCCGACCGCCTCCAGCTGCTATGTGCTGGCTGCGCGCATGGGCTACAACGGCGGTTATGTGGCCGGACTGGTGACGCTGTCCACCATGCTGGGTGTGGCGAGCCTTCCGTTTGCGCTAGGCGTGCTGCGCCAGGGCTAGAATGCGTCCGCTATTAATTCAATAGCTGCAGATGCCCGGATTACCGGGGCTGCGGCCACTTTTTACTGCTAATTTTAGCCGGCGGCTGCCAGCGCCCAGTCAATGTGTTCGCCAACCAGCAAGCTCGCCCCGTCACGCCGCGCTTGCAATACTTGGCGAATTGGCGCACCTTCCTGCACCGTCAAAGTGCGCAGCGCATTGCCCATCGCCACGGCGATATTGCGCAGCCAGCGTTCGTGGCCGATGCGGCGGATGGGGCTGCCTTCTGTGAACTTCAAAAACGCCTCTTCTGTCCAGGCGAACAGCGTCACCAATTGCTGGCCTGTCAGCCCTGCCCTTTCGTCAAAATCGGGCAGCGCACTGCGCTGTGCGAACTTGTTCCACGGGCAAATCAGCTGGCAATCGTCGCAGCCGTAGATGCGGTTGCCCATCAGCGCTCGCAACTCCAGCGGGATCGGGCCATCGTGCTCGATGGTGAGGTAGGAAATACAGCGCCGTGCATCAAGTTTGTGCGGCGCAATGATGGCCTGCGTCGGGCAGATGTCGATGCAGGCGCTACAGCTGCCGCAATGTGCTGTGACCGGCTCGCTGGGTGGCAGTGCCAGATCAACGTAAATTTCACCCAGAAAAAACATCGATCCGGCTTCACGGTTCAGGATCAGCGTGTGCTTGCCGCGCCAGCCCTGGCCGGATCGCGCAGCCAGTTCGGCTTCCAGAACGGGGGCCGAATCGGTGAAGGCCCGGTGACCCAAGGGCTCGACATGCGTGGCGATGCGTTCGCCGAGTTTTTGCAGGCGGCTGCGCATGACCTTGTGGTAGTCGCGACCACGCGCATAGACCGAGACAATCGCCTCGCCTGGGCGATGCAGGCGCTGCAACTCAAGTGACCGCCATTCACCGGACGTTGATGCCGGCAAATAATCCATCCGGGCCGTGATCACGCTCACCGTGCCGGGGATAAGTTCCGCAGGCCGGGCCCGTTTAAGCCCGTGCGAAGCCATGTAATGCATGTCACCATGAAAGCCTGCCGCCAGCCAGGCTGATAATCCAGGCTCTGCCGACGACAAATCAACGCCGGCAATGCCAATTTGCGAAAATCCAAGCTCGCGCGCCCAAGTTTGAATTTGACTTACAAATTGTTGATTGACCTGATGACTGTTGAAACCCACCCACTGATTGTAAAAAGGATTGCCTGGCCGGACGAAGCCGTTACGCGGGCCTTTGCACAGGCGCTGGCGCAACGCGCGGCGATCGGCAACGCATTGCTTGAGCTGCGGGGGGACCTGGGCGCCGGCAAGACGACCTTTGTGCGTCACCTGCTGGCCAGTCTGGGCGTTGAAGGCCGCATCAAAAGCCCGACCTATGCGGTTGTCGAGCCCTACACGCTGCCGTCGGGCCTGAACATCTGGCACTTTGACTTTTACCGTTTCAACGACCCGCGCGAATGGGAAGAAGCCGGTTTTCGCGACATCTTTGCCAGCAACGGGCTCAAGCTGGTCGAATGGCCCGAAAAAGCCGGAGAGTATTTGCCAAAGGCCGATCTGGTGATCGCCATTGAGCTGCAGGATGATGAATCCCGCGTTGTAACGCTGACCGCCTATACCGACGCCGGAGTGGCGCTGGCCACATGAAAAAACCCTTGCCAAAACTGACGCAACCTTCCCTTCTGGCCGGCCAGCCCAGCCGGCGCGAGGCCCTGCAACTCGGTACCCTGGTCTTGCTGCTGGGTGTGCAGCACATTGCACGCGGGGCAACCATTGTGGCGGTGCGCGTCTGGCCTTCACAGGACTACACGCGGCTGACGATCGAGTCGGACGGCGAACTCAAGGCGCGCCAGTTTTTTGTTTCTGAACCGCCGCGCCTGGCGGTCGACATTGAAGGCATTGACCTGATACCGGCGCTGCGCGAGCTGGTCGCTAAGGTCAGGCCTGATGATCCGAACATCCTGGGCATTCGCGTGGGGCAAAATGCGCCGGGCGTGGTTCGTTTGGTCATCGACCTGAAGCAGCCCATACTGCCGCAAGTCTTCACCTTGCCGCCGGTCGCAGCCTACCAGTACCGGCTGGTGTTTGACCTTTACCCGACACAGGTCGCTGACCCGCTGGAGGCGCTGATCGCCGAAAAGCTGGCAGACAAGCCGGCTGCTGCAACACCAACCCCGCCGACACAGACAGCACCACCAGCGCAGGACGCGCTGGGTGACCTGATCGCCAGCAGGCAGTCTGGCAAACCACCCGTTGCACCCGCGGCGCAACCGACCGCATCGGCACCGCGCAAACCGGCAGAGACGGCCCGGCCATCCGCAGCACCGGCCACAGCTATTGCAAACGCCGTTCGGGCTCAACCGGAGCCCGCACCCCTGCCCAACGGCAAGACCGACCGTCTGGTCATTGTCGCGCTCGATCCCGGCCACGGCGGTGAAGACCCAGGCGCCGTCGGCCCTGGCGGCACGCGCGAGAAAGACGTGGTGCTGCAAATTGCCCATCGCCTGCGCGACCGCATCAACCAGCAGCCCAACATGCGGGCCTACCTGACGCGCGATGCCGACTTTTTTGTGCCGCTGCACATCCGCGTGCAAAAGGCGCGCAAGGTGCAGGCCGACCTGTTCATCAGCATCCATGCCGACGCATTTTTCACCGCCCGGCCACAGGGTGCAAGCGTGTTTGCGCTGAGCGACAAGGGCGCATCCAGCAGCGCCGCACGCTGGATGGCCGACAAGGAAAACTCGGCCGATCTGGTTGGCGGCATCAACGTCAAGGCCAAGGATGCACAGGTCCAGAAAGCCCTGCTGGACATGAGCACCACCGCGCAGATCAACGACAGCCTGAAGCTCGGCACCGCCATGCTGGGTGAAATCGGCAACGTCGGCAAGCTGCACAAGGGTAAGGTCGAGCAGGCGGGCTTTGCAGTGCTCAAAGCGCCCGACATACCCAGCGTGCTGGTCGAAACCGCCTTTATCAGCAACCCTGATGAAGAAGCCAAACTGCGCAGCGAGGACTACCAGATACAGTTGGCCGATGCGCTGATGCGCGGCATCGGCCGCTACTTTGCACGCAACCCGCCGCTGGCGCGCAACCGGCAGGTCTAGCGCACCTGCAAGCCAGGAGGTTTGCTGGCGAATGCTTGAAATGGCTGGCGAAACCCCCAGCTGCCTTGCATGAGCGAATCCCTCCACATCGTCTGCCCGCACTGCCACACCACCAACCGCGTCCGCAGCGACCAGCTTGGCAGTGCGCCGACCTGCGGCTCCTGCAAAAAAGCGCTGTTTGACGGGCATCCCGCCGCGCTGGATGCTGCTGCGTTTGACAAGCACATCAGCCGCAACCAGATTCCAGTACTGGTGGATTTCTGGGCGCCCTGGTGCGGCCCATGCCGGGCCATGGCGCCAGCATATGCGCAGGCGGCAGCGCAACTGGAGCCGCATGTACGCGTGGCGAAAGTAGACACCGAAGCGGTACCCGCACTGGGTGCACGTTTCAATATCCGCAGCATCCCGACGCTGGCGCTTTTCAAAAACGGTGTCGAAGTAGCGCGACAACCCGGCGCGATGGGAACTGCAGACATCGTGCGGTGGGTGCACTCGCACCTGCGCTAACGGCGCTCAATGTCCGGCATAAAAAACCGCCTCCAGGGCGATTTTTTACTGGCTTGCCGTATTGACTCGTTTTACTGGTTCAAAAGAATTTGCGCAATGATGCCGGTGGCAATGGCTACCAGCACATAGTCGCCACCAGTTTGCACCCAGTGGTAGCCGCGTGGCGGCGCACTCAGGCGGTGACCACGCCAGTCGTCTACCACGTAACCGCGGTTACGGTACTGCATTGGCAGGCGGCCGCCGCGGTAGAAGTCGTGGTCGGGACCAGCGCCGCGCTCACCGCCACGGGCCTGGTATCCACGACGATCATCATCCCGTCCACCGCGACGATAGTCCTCGCGTCGACCACGGTCGTCGCCGCGCTCCATTTGGCCTTGGCGGTTGTCAAAACCCGGCCGGCCATCACGACCGTCCCGGCCTCCACGACCATCGCGGTCCTGGGCAGCCGCCAGACCACCGAAGGCGAAGGATGCGACGGTCAGTGCCGCAACAAGAGTAAGGGTGTTCTTTGTCATGATTAAACCTTTCAGGTGAAAGACTCATTGTTTGTATCGCCCGAAGGCTGCGCTGTAGGGTAATCACGCCTTTACCAACCCGGCGTGTTCCTGCCGTCGCTGGTCGCAACAGCATTTAAAACTCAATCACTATCATTTGTATAGCATTGCATGACCGTTTTACGGCGGCTATAGCCTTTTTTACCTCCAAAACACTCAAAAACGGTTAGAAATGACCGTCAATGCTTGTGCCGGTGGTGCGCATCGGGGTAATGCGGATGGCTGTGCTTTTGGGGCTCATGGCTGTGCGCATGCGTATGCGGCCCGGTGACCACCGGATGGTGCTGGTGGGTATGGTGCCCGTCGTCATCGTCACCGCCGTGGGTATGTAAATGCGCATGTGCCAGCACTTCGTGCAGGTGTGCATGCGCGTGGTGTTCCGTCAGGTGTAGCCAGATACCCCAAGCCATCAGGGCTGAGGCCAGCCCCAGCTGCCAGCTCACAGGCTCGGCAAAAAACACGATGGAGAATAGCGCTCCGACAAAAGGTGCGGTAGAAAAATATGCCCCGGTACGCGAGGCGCCGAGGTGGCGCAGCGCCACCACAAACAGCGCAAGGCTCACGCCATAGGCCAGAAAGCCGACCAGCATCGCAGCGGCGAGCCTGCCCGGCGCCGGAAGCGCCGCGCCCAGTGCAAACGCCAGTGCCAGATTGGTGGCGCCCGCGGCCAGGCCCTTGATGCAGGCAATCCATGACGCATCGCTGAGCGACACCTTGCGCGTGAAGTTGTTGTCGAGTGCCCAGAACAAGCAAGCCAGTACCACGGCCACGGCAGGCCACAGAGAAGTCAACGGCACCTCCTGCACCAGACCCTGACCCTGCTGCGGCCAGCCAAGCACCAGCGCTCCCGCCACAATCGCGAGCATGCCCAGCGCGATTCGGCGCCCGAGGTTTTCCCTGAAGACCGCCCAAGCCAGCAGCGTCGTCAGCACGGCCTCTGCATTGAGCAACAGCGAGGCGTGGCTGGCCGGCATACCCGCGAGGCCGAGCATCAGCAGCACGGGTGCAATGCCGCCGCCGCACAGCACGGCCGCAACCAGCCAGCGCGCCTCACCCGGGTTCAGCCGGGGGGTTTGCAAACGACGCGCCATGCGGTAGATCGCAAGGCCCAGCCCTGATCCGAGATAGAGCAGACCCGCCAGCATCCACGGACTCACATGCTCAAGCAGTAATTTGGCCAGCGGCGTTCCTGCCCCAAATAGGAATGCTGAGCCCAGGGCGGCGAAGACCCCGGAATGCCCGTGTGTAATTTGCATGCTTTTCGAATGGTCCATCAGGTTTACGGGTGCTCGTCGTCCTACTACTGCAGGAAACGCTCTTAAATAGATAGCATAAGACCGCCATTTTACTTGGGCTAGGGCTACTTTCTGCCGTTGAAATGCTTGGTGGCGAGTGTGGGGTGCCAAAGCCATGATATGGTGCAGGCACGATGCCAAAAACCATACGCTACACCCTCCTCTCCCTGCGCGATCTGGCGGTTTCTGTTGGGCCGTTCATCCTGTTGGCCGTCACACTGCTGGCGCTTGCCTACTGGTGGCTGGACCCGAATCCGCCCAAGCGTGTGACGCTGGCCACCGGCCCGGCCCAAAGTGCTTATGAAGAGTTCGGCAAACGCTATGTCAAGGCGCTGGCCGCTGAAGGCATTGAAGTCGTGACCATGCCGTCTGAGGGCTCGGCAGCCAACCTGCAGCTGCTGCGCGAAGGCAAGGTCGACCTGGGCTTTGTACAGGGCGGCACCAGCGACTACACCGACACCGATGAAGAAAAACTGGCTTCGCTGGGCAGCCTGTTTGTCGAGCCAGTCTGGCTGTTTTACCGCGAAGAAGCTGCGCGAAAAGTCACTGCAACCGCCACCCTGACAGCGTTAACGCAGTTGCAGGGCCTGCGCATCAACATGGGCACCGCCGGCAGCGGTGTGCCCAGCCTGATGACCAAGCTGCTGGAGAGCAACCGCATTGACCCAGCTACGCTGCAAATATCAAAGCTGGCGCAGACGCCGGCGACCGTGGCTTTTTTGGGCGGCGAGCTGGACGCTATTGTCTTCGCCTCCGCGCCTGAATCTCTGATGGTGCAGATGCTGCTGCAAACACCGGGCGTCAAGCTGATGAACTTTGCGCAGAGCGAAGCCTATTCGCGCCGGTTTGCCTTCCTCAGCCCAGTGCGCCTGCCGCGCGGCGTGGTGGATTTGGCTGGCAACATTCCGCCTGAAGACGTGCGGCTGGTCGCACCTACCACGGCATTGATCACGCGCACCACAACGCACCCGGCACTGTTGCAGCTGTTTGCCCAGGCCGGCAACCAGATACATGGCTCGGCAGGCTGGTTCAAGCGCGCACGCGAGTATCCGAATATTGAAAACAACGAGCTTCCGATTGCCAAGGAAGCCGAACGCGCCATCAAGACCGATGCGCCGCTGCTGCAGCGTTACCTGTCTTTCTGGGTGGCCAACCTGATAGAGCGCATGTGGCTGGTGATGGGCATCATCATTGCGGTACTGCTGCCGCTGTCGCGTATCATCCCGCCGCTGTATGCCTTTCGCGTGCGTTCGCGGATTTTCAGATGGTATGGCCAGCTGCGCAATATCGAGGTGCGGATTGAAAGCGAGGACAACCACGCCCTGCTCAACGAGCTGAACCTGCTGGAAAGCCGCGCTGAGAAGATCACCGTGCCACTGTCTTATACCGACGAGCTGTACGCCCTGCGCCGCAACATCAACCTGGTCAGGCAAAAGCTGTTGCGTCCTGAGGCTGCACTGGCCTGAAGCGCCTTGAGATGGCCGTCAGGACGTTGGCTCGCCATCCACGCTGTTGCGCATGGCCGTGCGTGCGACCGTATCCAGCGCACCGTCGAGCACGCCCTGCTGGCTGATGATCCTGACCAGTTCCTGAAGCAGCAGGTACTGGAGCAAAGGGCCGGTCATCGAATGCGTGCGGCCGCCTTCGCTGGTAAACATGTAAAGCGTGTTGTACGGGCTGATCCAGGTGAGCTGGGCACGCAACCATTTTTCGTCGGTAAACAGCTCAACCCAGGCGCCGAGGCGAAGTTCCACACTCGCAGGCGAACCAGTCCGTGAGGCGGAAGCATTGGATTCGTCGTCCTGCAACTGCGGCTTGGTGGCTTCAAAACCAGGTTTGGTATTGACCTCGAAATCGTCCATGAAACCGGAGTTCTGAGCCTCTGTCGGGGCCAGCCACGGTTTTCTGCGGCTGGCCTCTTCGCTGGCGTCAAAGGCTTCGTCGAGCTTGCGGCGATTGACAGCCTTGGCGTCCGGCGGCTCTGTTGGCGCCTGGAGCGTAGTCTGATGAATGCCCATCAGCTCATCAAAAAACGGCTTGGAATGCTCCAGCGGATAGTCAATCGACAGCAGACCGCTGCGCACGCCTTCGAGCATTGCCGGAATAATTTTGACCAGCCGCTTGCGATGGCCGTAGGTCTGCGCAGGGTCCAGGCTCCATAACACCTCGCCGAGCGTCAGGCTGAACTCGGCCTTTCTGTTCCCCGTCGGATCGTGTTCGCCCTGCAGCCGCTCCCCGGCCATGACCTGGGCCCAAGGGCCGGTCAGGAAGGCTGTGACGATGCGGTTGCCGCCAACAAAATCAGGACGCGCACGAATTTCAGCGGCTATTTTTTCAGCCAGCAAGTTGCGCTGCTCCACCTGCAGCAGTGCCTGCACCGCGAGACTTTGCGACGCCCGGTTGCCGGAGCTGCGCAGCGCCTGGCTGTTCTCGAAAGTTTTCAGAAGCGTTGCAAAATGCTGCGCGTCACTGGCATGTTCTTCCGTCAGAAGCGCGGCAACATCGTGCAGGTCTTCCATGAATTCGGCAAATCCCGCAGCCTGCTCGCTCGAATACGCCAAGCTCTTGGCCGTGATGACTTCAAGCAGTCGCCGCGCCGGGTGACCCTTGTCACTGAAGAACCGCGGGTCGTTTACACCTAGCCGCAGAAAGGCTGGCTCGGAATTGGCAATAACCTGACGCACCGGCTCCAGCAAGCGGGGGTCGTTAGCCATCTGTTCGATCATCAGGCCAACCACCTCAATGGCTAGCGACTGGCCCAGACTCTTAGCCTCGGTCTTGAGCTGCGCACGCATTTGCGCCAATGGCAGCGGCGGTGCAATACGGCTCTTTTTTTCCCGGCTGCTCGCAATACCTTTTTCTTTCAGTTCGGCCAGCACATCCATGGCCGCCGGCACCGTGTGCGAAAACTCCTGGTGCGCCGACGACTCAAAGCCAGACGGCAGCAGCCCGTCCTTGAAAGACTCGTCGTAGTCACCGACCAATAGCCTGTGCAGGTGGTCCAGCGTAAGCAGCGCTTCCTTGCCGGACGTTGCTGGCGAGGATGTGCCACCGCCAAAACCCTGAGTGCGGCTGCCTGAGCCTGCCTCGCCGCGACGCGGCCCATCCCTGTCGGAATCACCGCCTAAGACACCGATTACGGTAGCACGGGCCGATTTTTCTGCCTGCGAACCGATGACCCCATAGGCCGCCGGCGTAATGCCCTGCGCGATCAATTGCTCGTTGAGCGAGACGTACAGCGCTTGCAACTCCGTGCCCATGATATGCGCACCATGCGTCAGCCAGCGTGAGCGGGTGGCGCTGTCTGCGGGCAGGTCCTGCAGCAGCCGGAGAAGGGCCCGCGAAACGATTTCCGGACGCAGCGGGTTTTTGTCCACCTTGACAACCTTGAAGCCCTGCGCCGTACTCAATCGTGCGGAAAGCCCGGTCAGGCCTGCTTCACAGGCCATGGCAACAGTTTGCAGCAAGCGGGCGCTGTCCACGGTCTCCTGGACCTGGTTGTCACCCATCAACTCAAGGTCATCAAAACTCACCGATGACAGCGAGCGACTGGCACCTTCAGATTTTTTGATAGCACCGGGGTTCGTGTCCTGGGCAATCACATCGGTCAGCACCGCCGAAAAGCCGTTTTCAATCGCGCCCTGGTTCTTTTTCAGCGCAGAAATGGCGTCCTGCAACTGCCGCTTCTCTAAACTTTCAACAATCATGGAGCGCTCATACAGCGCATCCACCAGCCGCGTACACCAGCGATTGATCAGCAGCGGACACTCCCTGAAGGCCTCGTTAAGACAGGCCTGGTATGCAGCGGAGAGGGCTTGGGGAGAGATGCTCATGGTGCTGGGTAGTGTCCCTTAGGTGGTGCAGGCTGTAAAGGCAGACAGCTTGGGGAACGGCAAATACCAAACGACGGCTTACTGCTGCATAAAACCACTGCAGTTCAACGCCCGGCGCTAAAGCCCCAGCGATGTCCAGCCAGCATGCCCGAGCTTTTCAAGCGTGGCGATATTCTGCTCAAAGATCGCCTCGGCCTCCGGAAAAGCCTCCACAGCACGCTCCACACTTTCCTCGCGCAGCAGGTGCAAGATGGCGAACGGTGCGCGGTTGGTGTAATTGCCAATGTCGTCCGGTTCGGTACCCTCGAACTGGAATTGCGGGTGAAAACTAGCCAGCTGAATTACACCGTCGAGTTCATGCTCGGCCACGACCCCGTCCGCTACTTCAAGAAAATCATTGAAATCGAGAAAGTCAGCAAACAGCGTCGGGTGAATCACCAGCGTGGTGTCCAGCTCTTCGGCAGGCGTAGCCACCAGCAGGTCAAGCTCGCGGTCCAGCTCTTCAAGCAGGTCATCAGCATGCCGCGCCTTGCTCACCACCAGACGCACCTGGCTCTTCACATACACAGCCTTGGCAAACGGGCACAGGTTCAACCCGATCACGGCCTTTTCAAGCCAGTGACGGGTTTTGCTCAGGACTTCTTCGTCAGTCACGATGCCTTCAGCTGCTTTATTTCAAGGCTTTATAGCGCATGCGCTTTGGCTTGGCACCCTCTTCACCCAGGC
>JANYFF010000329.1 GCA_025362825.1 Polaromonas sp.
GACCTGTGCGCCACCACCTCAGATCGTGCCGCTTTTTTGCGCACCGTCAACACCATGCGCCGCAATACCGACGGCAGCTGGCATGGCGACATGTTTGATGGCATGGGCTTCGTCGCCGCCCTGCAAGACAACGGCGGCCAGCCAGTAGACAAAAAAGCGCTGCTGGTGGGTGCCGGCGGTGCGGGTTCGGCGATTGCCCATGCGCTGGTGATAGCCGGTGTCAGCGCGCTGGCCATCCACGATAAAGACAGTGCGCGCCGCACGGCACTGGTCGACAGGCTGGCAAGGCTGGGCAAGTGCCCGGTCACCCATGGCCCGACCGACCCGCAGGGCTATGGCATCGTGCTCAATGCCACACCGGTCGGTATGAAGGAGGCCGACTCCTATCCGCTGCAGGTGGATAAGCTTGAGCCCGGCATGTTTGTCGGCTGTGTGATCACCGCACCGGCCATCACGCCGCTGATTGCCGCAGCGCGCGCCAAAGGCTGCACCACCATGACGGGCGCGCACATGTTTAGGCGGGTGCGCGACCTGATGGTTGATTTTTTGCTGGATGCCTGAGATGCATGTCCTCAACAACATCAGCAGCCTGCCGGAGGCTGCAGCCTATGACGTGGTGGTGATTGGTGCGGGCGGTGCTGGCATGGCGGCAGCCTTGTTTGCGGCCATCGATGGCGCCAGCGTACTGCTGGTGGAACACACCGGCTTTGTCGGCGGCACCACCGCCCTGTCTGCCGGCACCACATGGATACCGGGCACGCACCATTCGGCCAGCGTCAACAAGAGCGACACGCTGGCTGATGCAGCGCGCTACCTGACGAATGCCGTTGGTGAACGCACGCCGGCCACGTTGCGCCAGGCTTTTCTGGACAACGGCGCGCAGGCCATCAAACATGCCGAGGCCAATTCAGAACTGAAGTTTCGCGCCTGCGCTAAGCATCCTGATTACATCTCCGAGCTGGGCGGCTCGACGCTCAATGGCCAGGCGCTTGAGCCGCTGCCCTTTGATGGGCGGTTGCTGGGCGATTTATTCAGCCTGCTGCGCCCGCCCATTCCCGAGTTCACGGTGCTGGGCGGCATGATGGTAGACCGCAGCGACATCAACAACCTGCTGGGCATGACGAAGTCCTGGACGTCGTTGAAACATTCGGCCCGGCTGCTGCTGCGCCATGCTGGCGACAGGCTCTGTCACCCGCGCGGCACACGGCTGGTGATGGGCAATGCACTGGTCGCACGGCTGCTGTATTCGCTGTCATTGTAAAGCAAGGTGTCGCTGCTGCTCAATACCTCGGTGGCCCGCATTGAGCGTTCAGCGCAAGGCGTTGATGCCGTCACGCTGCTGCAGGATGGCACAAGCCGCAGCGTGCAGGTCAGGGGTGGCGTTGTACTGGCAAGCGGCGGCTTAAATCGTCACGCAGCCCTGTGCCAGACCATGCTGCCCGGCGCTAACGCCGACTGGTGCCCCGCAGCACCCGGGCACACCGGTGAAGCCCACGGCCTGGCCCGCAGCCTGGGCGCGCACTACGGCACAGGTGGCGACAGCCATGCCTTCTGGGCGCCGGTGTCAATACGCACACGTGCCGATGGCAGCCGCGCCGTGTTCCCGCACTTTGTGATGGACCGCGCCAAGCCGGGCATGGTCACCGTCAACCAGGCTGGCCAGCGCTTTGTCAATGAAAGCACGGCCTACCACCTGTTCGCGCTGGCCATGCAACAGCAGAACCACGCCGGGCAAGGCGGGCCAGCCGTTCCGGCTTACCTGATCTGTGATGCGGAAGCGCTGCGCAAATACGGCATCGGCATGGTCAGGCCTGGCGCAACAGCAGGTGCCAAAAGCCTGCAGCCCTTTCTTGCAGATGGCTACCTCACGCAGGCAGACACGCTTGAACAACTGGCACAAAAGCTCGGCATTGATGCGGCCGGCCTGCAGGCCAGTGTGGCCCGGTTCAACGGCTTCGCCGCGACCGGCATAGACACCGATTTCCAGCGCGGTGTGACGGCATACCAGCAGAACATCGGTGACGCAACCTGGACCGGCAAAAGCCCGAATCTGGGCGCGCTGACCCAGGCACCTTTTTACGCGGTGCGTCTGTACCCCGGTGACATCGGTGCATCGACCGGGCTGGCTACCGATGCCGACGCGCGTGTGCTTGACGGGCAGCAGCAAGCGATTGAAGGCCTGTACGCCGTCGGCAACGACATGCACTCCATCATGGGCGGGGTGTACACGGCGCCTGGTATCACGATCGGCCCCGGTGTGGTGTTTGGATACTTGGCGGCGCGGCATGCGGTGGCAAGGGCGCGAGTCTGATGTGCGTGGGAGCTCTAATCGCCAAGTGCAACAAACAAAAATTCCAAGCTGCGCGGCGTAGCAAGCCTAAAACTCAAACGAGCCTTCGGACGGGACCAACTCCTGCAGTCCGCCGCACTACGCCGTCTGCGCTACGTGACCGCCTGCGCCTTGGCCAAGTCGGCAATTTGCCAGAACATTGCTTTCGCGTGGAATTTATCGCGATTTGCCGAGGCATCCAGCAACTGGCTATCGGACCAAAAAAGCAGTCTTTGCCCTCCGGAAACTTCGGTGTACTGCTGAATGTTCATGTGAAGCTCGACATACATCACCAGCTCTGGCTGAAAGAGATATTTCTCGTTCAGCAGGAGTGCCAGCAGCCTGGAAGCAGAGGTAAGTTTGCCTAGTGGAAGTGCGCCCAACACTTCATCCTGAAGTTCGGCCTCAAAGTAAGCATTCATGCCCATGTTTGCGCCAGCTGGCTGTGCGAGAAAGTGAAAACATTCGACGAGCCCCGAGAACGACCAGTCCAGCGTATTTATGTCCCCGATCACTTCATTGCTTCGGCGCCGCAGGATCCAGCGGTGGAAAGCGGGCTGGGAACCGCTGGCCGCAACGTAAACCCGACAAACGCCCGTGATACCAAGGGGGTTGGGCAGGTGCGGGAAACATTCGAACGTCGAAATGCTTTTCCAGTTTTCCAACTGGGCACGGTTCCATTGCCGGACCGGCGCTGCCAGTAAACCACGCAGCGTTGGAACAGTGGGGTTTTCTTCTTCCGCACTTTCCCGGGCGAGAGGAAAGTCTGCGAAATAGTGCGAGAAGAATACGGAACGAAAACTGCAGGAGCCGATGTAAAAGATCAGGTTTCCCGCATCATCCAGACTAATTGATCGAAGTGAGGATTTGGGAATATCAAGCCCGCCAGCCTCGAATCGGAACAGGTCGTCCGCGTCAACGGGAAGATAGCGGATGCATGCTTCAATGAGGCCCGACAGTGGCCTAATTTCGCCGACTTGAGCAGTGTCTAAGCTCGCCTTACCAGCACCTGGCAGTCCGCGAAAATCGAGCACAAGACAGTGTTCGTCGTAGCGCTTTTTGTTGTTTTCGTCCAGCGGACCGGCGATGCGCTGGACGTCTGTAAGTGCTTTCAGTCGTACGTAAATGACAAACGCGAACAGAAACAGTGCAACCAGAGCCTGCAAAGGTATGGCGATGAGATTGTCAATGACGCCATTATCAGTCGGAGTCTTTGCATAAATTGTGTAGTAGACGATAGGTCCGACAAAGGCTGCAATCGCCAAGCCGGCCCAGAAAGCAGTCTTTCTTCCATACAAAACCAGAAGGCCAGGGTGCCGCCACAGCATGTAGTCCATCCACCTGGCTTTGTACCGACTGGATTTTTTGCGCTTGAACATGGCGTTCGGGTTTCGATTAAAAAAATCAACTCAGCAACGCCTGCGCAAACTCGCGGGCATTGAAGGTTTCCAGGTCTTCAAGTTTTTCACCCACGCCAATAAAGTACACGGGCACCGGCCGCAGCGCCGGTGCGGCGTCTTGCCGTTCTCGTGCCCACAGGGCAATCGCGGCCAGTACGCCGCCCTTGGCGGTGCCGTCCAGCTTGGTGACGATCAGGCCGGTGAGCTGCAGGGCTTCGTCAAAGGACTTGACCTGGCTCAGGGCGTTCTGGCCGGTGTTGCCATCAATCACCAGCAGGATTTCATGCGGAGCGGTGGCATCAGCTTTTTGCACCACGCGCTTGATCTTTTTCAGCTCTTCCATCAGGTGCAGTTGCGTCGGCAAACGGCCTGCGGTATCGACCAGCACCACATCCTTGCCGCGCGCCTTGCCTGCCGTCACTGCATCAAAGCTCACGGCCGCCGGGTCGCCGCCTTCCTGGCTGATGATTTCTACCGAGGTGCGGTCGGCCCAGACGCTGAGCTGCTCGCGTGCCGCAGCGCGAAAGGTGTCGGCCGCCGCCAGCAGGACAGACGCGCCTTCGTTGGCCAGATGCCGCGTCAGCTTGCCGATGGACGTCGTCTTGCCTGCGCCGTTGACGCCGGTAACCATGATGACGGTAGGCTGCTGTTGGCCTATCACCAGCGCCCGTTCGAGCGGTTTGAGCAGTTGCGTAAGCGATTCGGTCAGGATGTTTTTAACTGCCACAGGGTGGGTGACGCCGCTGTCCTTGACCCGGCGCTTGACCTCGTCCAGCAGGTAAGTGGTGGCCTTGACGCCGGTGTCGGCCATCAGCAGGGCCGTCTCCAGGTTCTCATACAGTTCATCGTCGATCTGCGTGCCGGTAAAGACCGACGAAATGCTGGAGCCGGTCTTGCGCAGGCCCGATGTAAGCTTGGCCAGCCAGCGTTCGCGCTCCGGCGCGACGGTGGGGATGTCCGTGATGTCGATGGGCGTGACCAGCGCACTGCCGATCAGTCCGCCCGAGGGCAGGGCTGGGGCGGTGATTGGCGCAGCTGACGCTGCCGGCGTGGCTGATGCGGCCGGTGCATTCGGTGCAATCGGCGCAACGGGTGCGGGGGGGGGAGATTTTTTCTTGAAGAAACTGAACATTGGGCCTGCTTTGGAGTCGCACTATTCTATGAAACACCTGTCCCCCTGCCGCTCGCGGCTTCCTTTAACCTTTCGTGTGGCGCTTTTGCCCATGCTGCTGGCCTGTTTTGCGAGCCAGGCAGCGCTGGCCCAGGCCGCCTTGCCGGCTCCCCAGGTCGAGCAGTTCACCTTGCCCAACGGCCTGACGGTCATTGTCAAACCCGACCACCGGGCGCCCACCGCCGCCCACATGCTCTGGGTACGCATCGGTGCTATCGACGAAGTTGACGGCACCTCGGGTGTGGCGCATGCGCTGGAGCACATGATGTTCAGGGGGACGCCAGATGTAAAAGCGGGCGACTTCTCCCGCCGGGTGGCTGCGCTGGGCGGGCGCGACAACGCCTTCACCGGGCGCGATGCGACCGGCTACCACCAGCAGATTCCTGCGGACAAGCTTGAAGACGTGATGCGCCTGGAGGCCGACCGTTTTGTGCACAACCAGTGGCCTGACGACGAGTTCAAGCGCGAAATCGAGGTGGTGAAGGAAGAACGTCGTCTGCGGACTGAGGATTCGCCGCGCGCGCTGATGTACGAGGCTGCCGGCGCTGTGACGTTTGCGGCTTCACCCTACCGTCGGCCGGTGGTAGGGTGGATGAGCGATCTAGACGCCATGACGCCCGATGATGTGCGCGACTTTTACCGCCGTTGGTACGTGCCTGCCAACGCTGCGGTGGTGGTGACAGGCGACGTTGAAGTCGCCCAGGTGCGGCGCCTGGCTGAAAAATACTACGGCAGCATTCCAGCCCGTCCGGTGCCGGTGCGCAAGCCGCGGCTGGAGCCGGTGCAAAGCGGCTTGAAAACGCTGGACTTCAAGGCGCCTGCCAGCCAGGCCTATGTGGCGCTGGCCTTCAAGGTCCCCAGTCTGCAGGCTGCTGACCTGATGGATGCGGGCGCGCCTGCGGGTACATCGTCGCCGGGTCGTGACGCGCTGGCCTTGACAGTGTTGTCGGCTGTGCTGGACGGCTACAGCGGCGCCAGGCTGGCGCGTGCGATGGAGCAGGGTGAGGGCGCCGAGCGTCTGGCCGACAGCGCCGGCGCATCCAACGGGCTGATGGGCCGCGGCCCGCAGCTGTTCACACTTGATGGTGTGCCGGCGGCCGGCAAGACCACGGCCCAGGTCGCGGCAGCCCTGCGTGCGCAGGTAGCGCTGGTGGCGCGCGAGGGCGTCAGTGATGCCGAGCTGAACCGCGTCAAGACGCAGTGGGCCGCCAGCGAAACCTACAAGCTGGACGGCGTTTTCAACCAGGCGCGCGAGCTGGGCTCGGACTGGATCAACGGTCTGCCGCTGGATGCCAGCGCACGCCTGATTGCCAAACTGCGCACCATCACCAGTGCCGAGGTGCAGTCGGTCGCGGCAAGGTATTTTGGCGACGACCAGCTCACCGTGGCGACCTTGTTGCCACAGCCGCTGGACCCGAACCGCAAGCCCCGCGCGCCCAGCGCTGCGGCATCCCGACACTGAAGCCGATTCACGACACACGACAGACGATTCATGAAAATAAATATAATTGCTATTAAAAATATAGCTAGATGTGCAGCATTGTCGGGGGCAGCGGGCCTTTTTTGTCAATATTCAGCGGCTGCGATACCGATCCAGCACTGGACGCAGGCCAGCGGCGCCCGGATCTACCTGGTTGAAAGCCCGGCCATTCCGATGCTCGACGTGCAGATCGATTTCGATGCCGGGGCCCGGCGCGACCCTGCTGACAAGGCGGGGCTGGCCAGCGCCACCGCCAGCTTGCTCGAAAAGGGCGTGGCTGCACGCGCCGCCGTTGGCGGGGGCGCTAGCCAGCCCGCACTTGACGAGAACGCCCTGGGGGAAGCCTGGGCCGACCTGGGCGCCAGCTTTGACAGCGGTGCGGGTGCCGACCGCATGAGTTTTTCACTGCGCACGTTGACCGACCCGCTGTTGCTCGACAAAGCCGTTGCGCTGGCAGCGCGGCAGATTGGCGAGCCATCGTTTCCCGACAACATCTGGCAACGGATGCGGCAAAAAATAATCGCCAGCCTCAAGGAGTCCTACACCCGCCCCGGCAGCGTCGCCGGGCGCGCCTATTCAAAGGCGGTGTATGGCAACCATCCGTATGGCTACGAAACGACAGAAGCCAGTGTGGCGCGCATCAGCATTGCCGACATGCGGGCCTTTTACGCCGCCGGCGTGGTCGCTTGCCGCGCCCGCATCAGTCTGGTCGGCGCGGTGACGCGGGCCCAGGCCGACGCGATTGCCCAGCGCCTGCTGTCACGCCTGCCGCAGGTGCCTTGTTCGGGGCTGGCGGCTGCACCCGTCGTGCCTGAGGTGGCGGCTTTGACACAGGCGGAGCAAAAAGTCATTCCGTTTGATTCTGCGCAGGCGCAGGTGCTGTTTGGCCAGCCCGGCTACAAGCGCAATGACCCGGCGTTCTTCACCATGCTGGTCGGCAATTACATCCTGGGCGGCGGTGGTTTTGTATCGCGCCTGACCAACGAAGTGCGTGAAAAACGCGGGCTGACCTACGGCGCCTACAGTGGCTTCTCGCCGGGGCTGCATGCTGGTGCGTTTACCGTTAGCCTGCAGACCCGGCCCGATCAGGCCGGTCAGGCGCTGGACGTCGCGCGCAAGGTGGTCAGCGATTTTGTCGCGACCGGCCCGACCGAGCAGGAGCTCAAGGCTGCCAAGGACAACCTCACCGGGGGCTTTGCGCTGCTGATAGACAGCAACCGCAAGCTGCTCGGCAACATCGCCAACATCGCCTGGAACGATCTGCCGCTCAACTACCTCGACACCTGGACGCAGCAGATTGACAAGGTCACGGTGGCCGATATCCGCACGGCTTTTGCGGCCAGGCTGCAACCTGAGAAAATGGTGACCGTCATTTTGGGAGGAACACCATGAAGTACACCGCATCGGCAGCCAAAGAAGCGCCTGAATCAAAGCCAGAAAAGAAGATTACCAAAACCGGCAAGGTTGTTGGTCGCAAGACCGTGCCGCCCGGCGAGGTCCGCATCATTGGCGGGCAGTACAAGCGCAGCAAGCTGCCGGTGGCCAACCGCCCCGGCCTGCGCCCCACGCCTGACCGCGTGCGCGAAACCCTGTTCAACTGGCTGGGGCAAGACCTCACTGGCTGGCGCTGCGTTGATGTGTTTGCCGGCACCGGCGTGCTGGGGTTTGAGGCCGCATCGCGCGGCGCCGCCGAAGTGTTTGTTTGCGAACAAGACCCGGTGCTGGTCGACAAGCTCAAGGCCCTGCAGGTCAAGCTCAAGGCCGACATGCTGAAGATAGAGCGCGGTGACGGCGTCGGCCTGCTGCGCCGCCTGAGCCCGGGCAGCATGCAACTGGTTTTTCTCGATCCGCCCTACGAGTCCAACCTGTTTGAGCCGTCGCTCAAAGCCTCTGGTCAGCTGGTTGCCGAAAACGGCTTTGTGTATCTGGAGGCTCCCCGCCCGTGGGAAGACGAAGAGCTCGCCCCCTTTGGCCTGAAGGTACACCGTTTCGGCAAGGCCGGCGCCGTGCACTTTCATTTGCTGGTGAAAGCGCCCAAAGCAGAGCCGGTGGCCGCCAGCACCGAAGGGGCATAATTTCACCATGACGAGACCCGTTCGCATCGCTGTGTATTCAGGCACGTTTGATCCGCCCACGCTGGGCCATGTTGACGTGGTGCGCCGGGCCGCCGGGCTGTTTGACCAGCTCATCATTGCGGTAGCGGTCGCGCATCATAAAAGGACATTGTTTGGCCTTGATGCCCGCGTAAGGCTTGTGCAGGATGCTACTGAATCGATAGCTAATGTGCAGGTCCTGCCGTTTGACGGCCTGATCATGGACTTTTGCGCAGCGCATGACGCCTGTGCCGTGGTGCGCGGCATCCGCAACCTGACCGACTTTGACTATGAAGCGCAAATGGCAGCGATGAACCGCAAGCTGCGCCCCGGCGTTGAAACCGTCCTTTTGTTGCCCGACGCGCCACTGGCCTGCATCAGCAGCACCCTGGTGCGCGAGATCAGCAAGCTGGGTGGTGATATCTCGCAGATGGTCAGCCCCGGCGTGGCAGCCGCACTGCAGGCCGGCACCAAAGGCAGCTAGATCATGGCCCTCCTGATCACCGACGAGTGCATCAACTGTGACGTGTGCGAGCCCGAATGCCCGAACCAGGCCATCTATATGGGCGTCGACATCTACGAGATAGACCCGAACAAATGCACCGAATGCGTCGGCCATTTTGACGAGCCGCAATGCGTGCAGGTCTGCCCCGTCGCATGCATCCCGGTCAATCCGCAGCACATCGAGAGCAAGCCAACGCTCTGGCAGAAATACTATCGGCTGACGGGGACTGTGCCTGTTGTTGCTGCTGCTCCAGAGTCGACCTGAAGCGAATTACTGGGCTTTCATGCCCGCTGCCCAGGCAATCAGGGCATCTTCAGCTATCTAATTCATAGCGCTTCAGGCGGCGCATGTTTTCCAAGGATGCCAACTCGACGAGTTCCCGGCGTAGCCCCGCGCGCCCGTTTCTGGTAGCCTCCGGCTGGAGAGTCCAAAAATAACGAGGAGCGGATAGCGATGGGCACAATCACGCCGGATGAAAAAACTGCCACAACTCCTGCGTGGCTGGGCCACGTCCACCGCCTCAAGGGCTGGATCGTGGCGGCGGCGGGGGTGGGCGCTGTGCTGAGCGGGCTGGTGGGCTACTACACCACCTACAAAACCGTCGCTGGTAAGCCGGCCGATTCCACCAGCGCCCATACGCCCGGGGTGGCCAACGTCAATCCGCTGTCGGTGGCTGTTCTTCCATTCACCAACCTGACCGGCGACCCCGCACAGGCTTACGTGGCCGACGGCCTGACCGCCAGTATCACGGCCGACCTGTCGCGCATCCGCGATGCCTTTATCGTTAACGTGGCAACGGCTGCTGCGGCGGCAAAGGACAAGGCCGCTTCTGCGCAACAGGTCGGCCGCGACCTGGGCGTGCGCTTCATATTGCAAGGGTCTGTGCAGAGGTCAGCCGACAAGCTGCGCATCAGCGCCCAGCTGGCCGACACGCAATCGAACGCGCAACTTTGGTCGGAGACCTTCGAGGGCAGCATCGCAGACATCTTTGCCTTGCAGGATCAGGTGACCACGCGCATCGGCAACAGCATTGGCCGCGAAATGGTGATCGTATCGGCGCACGACAGCCAGATGCAAAAGGGCAGCACGCCCAAGGTGACGGACCTGAAGCTGCGCGCCATGGCGCTGCGTCTCAATCCCCGGACGCCGGATTTTTTTCCCAAGGTGCAGGCGGCCTGGCGCGAGGTACTGAAACTGGAGCCGGATAACCCGACCGCCATGAGTGCCCTGGCGTCTTCCCTTGCCCTGCAGGCGCAGTACTTTGGCCATACCCTCGCGCCAGGTGCGCGCGAGCCGCAGTTCCAGGAAGTCAAGCACCTGGCCACGGCGGCCAGGGTGGCTGACCCGGACAGCGCCTATGCGTATCTCGCACTTGCCCTGTACGCAGAGGCACACGACGACTACCCCGCGCAGCTCCAGACCTCCGAAACGTTTCTTGCGCTGGCGCCCAAAGAACAGGCCGCCCATAACCTGCTGGCCCACACGCTTATGTTTGGCGGGCAGTGGGAAAGATCTCGCGAACTTCTTCTCAAGGGCATCGCCCTGGACCCGAAGCATCCGATCGACCAGCTCGCCTTCAACCTGGGCTGGGTGAGTTTTCTGCTGGGGGACGACGACGCGAGCATTGCCTACTTCGCCAAGGTGATCGCCAGCAACCCGACCTTCTTCGACGCTTACGGCTGGACTGCAATGGCGTGGACGCGCAAGGGCGACATGACCAAGGCAAAGGACGCGGCCGACGCGCTGATGAAAGCAGACCCCAAACGAAGCTTTCAAACGCGCCGCCAACCCATGCCGTCTGCGCCGCCGGCGTACAAAAAGTTTTATGAAGAGGTCTACCTTCCTGTAGGGCGTAAGGCAGGCGTGGTTGGCTGAAGTGGGGTTGCCGTCGTCGAAGGCGCGCATTCAAGCCGATTTGGAGGCAATTCTTAACATGTCAATCACGGACCTACAGGATCAAAATGTGACTTCGTTGCAACTTGTTGTGGTCCTGTCATCTTCACGTTAGACGTGCGCCGCTTACGCCCATCCAAGGATGGTTATTTAATGCAAAGCACATCAAAGATGTTTCCTGATTGGTCGCATTTTGATGACGGTGGGAACACTCATCTACGGCATCGTCCCATTGTTCGTGGATTTGACGGAGACACACGTTTTCCACCCGGACTGGACGCCCCATTCCCGCATGTACATGGTCTGGCTGCTCGGAACAAACTCAAGTGTGGCTGAAATGGCGCTCTTCTTCCTGTGGCTGCACAAGAAAGATCTGGCGTTTGGAATCCAGCTGACAGGCGTATTGGGGCTCTGCGTGAATGGCGGCTTCATGCAAGCGCACCGCAACCGCCTCGAGAACGTTGTAAGGAGTTCCGATATCTTTTTTGTGGCGTATCGCCGCATCTGCAATTCTTAATTTTGGTGGTCAAGCTGTTTCGGACACATTTGTGTTGCGGTTCAATGCCTTGAGGGGCATTGCTCAATTCCACGCTGAGAAATGGAACGCGTAATTTGTGCACGTTAACCCTTAAACGATACCTGTCAGGTATCGACGCAGATTTTTTGCCATCTCTCTTTAATTCAAGAAGATTTATACGATGCATCCGGCGGGCCTTGAGCTGTGCCAAAGCCCCTCCCAGGCTGCAAATAAATCTGTCATTTCTTGAAAAGTTTCACTATGAAAAAACGTTTAATTGCCACTGCCGTCACGGTCGCTGTCGGCGCAGTTCTCTATGCATGCGGGGGCACTAACGGGCCGTCGATTGATGTAACGCAAGGCACAGTGCTTCAAAATGCGACGGTCGTGAACACCCGCGATGGCTCACTCGCAGCCGGCGTTGCCGTGGTTGTCGACGGCGGAATCATCAAGCAGGTGGTCAGCGCCGGTGTTACCGTCAACGTTCGCGGAACCGCGCAAAGCGTCGACGCCACGGGCAAATTTGTCGTGCCCGGCTACCTCGACATGCACACCCATGCCATTGATGCGGTTGATTTGCAGCCGACCAACTGGCCACTGTTTATAGCCAACGGGATCACCGGGATTCGCGAGATGCGCGGATCGTCTGACCTGATCGCGCGCGCCAAAAAGCTCAATGCTGATAGCGCCGCAGGTGCCGTGGACGCACCTGAAGTCTTGATGATGCCAGGTGAAATCATTGGGCAGATCCCGGCCCCGGCCACGGCGCTCATTGCAACCAATGCCGCCGCAGCGACTGCGGAAGTACAGAAGCAGAAAGCTTATGGCGCCAACTTTATCAAGATGTTCAATGTGAACCGCGAAGCCTCATTGGCAATTCTGGCAGAAGCCAAGAATCAGGGCATTTCAGCGGCTGGGCACCTGTCAACTGCGCTCAGCGCGACGGAGTCATCCAATGCTGGCTGGAAGGCCATTGAGCATCTGGGCTCTGGCGTCGGCGTGTTGCTAGACTGCGCCGGGGATGAAGCTGCCATAAGGACCTTGCTGCTGGGCAGTGCAACGACGCCAGGCACCGGCGGCAACCCCAACGGACTGCTGCCAGCCACCTGGTCGGCGACCCCGGTGACTGCGCCCCTGTACCAGCGTGTACTCGACTCCTACAGTGACCCCAAGTGCAACTCGATGGCACAAACATTCGCAACGAACACCACCTGGAATGTTCCAACCCTGATCAGGTTGCGCACCCAGCATTTCGTGGACTCTGCGGCCTACCGGACGGATCCGAACCTGATTTACGTCAGCAAGGCAACAAGGGCATCGTGGGAAGCCTCAGCAGTGGCTCGTGCGGCTTTCCCATCGACGGCGCTTGCAACCTTCCAGCAGTATTACGCGTTGCAGCAAACGATTCCCAAACTGATGAAGAAAAACGGTGCGAAATTGCTCGCCGGTTCTGACACGGCGTTGCAGGCACCCTGGGTCATTCCAGGATTCAGCCTTCACCAAGAGTTTGCCCTGCTTGCTGCCTCCGGCTTGTCACCGCTTGAAATTTTGCAGATGACGACGCTGAACGGCGCAGAATTTTTGAATCGCCAAAGCACCATGGGAACGGTTGAATCGGGCAAGAACGCTGACCTGGTGGTGCTCGACGCCAACCCGGTGATCGATGTCGCCAACATGAGCAAAATTGCCGGCGTTATGCTCAAGGGTAAATATTTTGCCAAAGCAGCGCTGGACAAGCAGAAGGCTGATGTCGCCGCCGCCTATGCCAACCAGTTGTTAGCTACGACGGGCCCTGCACAGGAAGCAGCCCACATCGACTGATTGCGCTTTCGGCTTTTTTAGCCTTCGCTTTGCGAAGGCAATCACAATCTGCTGCGCCGGGGCCTGCCTCCCGCGCAGCTTTTTTATTCAGGGAGTTTGCGCGGTGGTTTTGGCCGCGGCGGTGTGCTTGTGTGGATCAGCATGGTGGCTTTTTCCATCTCGCCAGCCAACAGTGCCGGCACAGCTTTGAGCGTGCGGGTAATGCAGTCTTCAATGGCGGTCCGGTGCTCCTGCGACGGCTTTTTTAATACCCAGTTGATGACTTCTTCCCTGATGCCCGGGTGGCCAACGCCCAGGCGCAGCCGCCAGTAGTCTGCGGTGCCAAGCTGGGCATGGATGTCGCGCAAACCGTTGTGCCCTGCATGGCTCCCGCCAAACTTGAGCTTCACCTGGCCGGGCACGATGTCGAGTTCGTCATGCACCACCAGAATCTCTTCAGGCTTGATTTTGAAAAACCGTGCCAGTGCGGCGACGGATTTGCCCGACAGGTTCATGAAGGTCTGGGGCGTGAGCAGCCATATGGGCGGGCCATGAACGGTGGTTCGGGCGACCTGGCCGAAGTAGCTTTTGTCGAAGGTCAGCGGCGCTTTCAGCTCACGCGAAAGCTCCTCAACCCACCAGAAGCCGGCATTGTGGCGGGTGGCTTCATATTCAGCGCCAGGATTGCCCAAGCCTACAAAGAGTTTGATCATGCTGGAG
>JANYFF010000333.1 GCA_025362825.1 Polaromonas sp.
CAATTGAGTGCAGGCGCCGCAAAACTCTCCATCATAGACCGTGGCACTGTTTCCAGCACAATATGGGCATCCCGCGCCCTCCTGTTGTATGGGTTGCCGTCGGGTCCATCGCCCTCATTTCATTCCGTTTTTCACAGCCCCCACGTCCCTTGACCGTGCCATCCGCCAGCCCGAGCTACCCCATGACCGCCACCGAGCGGCGCGCCAGCGCCTCCCTGGCCTCGATTTTTGCCCTGCGCATGCTGGGCCTTTTCCTCGTATTGCCGGTTTTTGCGCTGGAAGCGGCCCGCTATCCAGGCGGCGATGATCCTGCCCGCGTTGGCTTGGCAATGGGTATTTATGGCCTGACGCAGGGCATGCTGCAAATTCCCTTTGGCATCGCATCCGACTGGTGGGGCCGCAAGCCGGTGATGATCGCTGGCCTGCTGATGTTTGCACTCGGCAGCTTTGTCGCCGCCTGGGCGCCTGACCTGAACTGGCTGATCGCCGGCCGCTCACTGCAGGGCGCGGGCGCGATTTCGGCCGCCGTGACGGCGATGCTGGCAGACCTGACCCGTGACGAAGTTCGCACCAAGGCCATGGCGCTGGTTGGTGGCAGCATTGCGCTGATGTTCGCCTTGTCGCTGGTGCTGGCGCCGCTGCTGGCCAGCTATATCGGCCTGAACGGCCTGTTTGCGCTGACCGGCTCACTCGCGCTGGTCGCCATTGCCGCCGTCATGTACTGGGTGCCGCCCGAGCCGCTGGTGCATGTTGACCGGCCGCGCGGCAGCATCGCTGAAGTGTTGAAGAATGTTGCCCTGTTGCGGCTGGACTTTGGTGTGTTTGTGCTGCACGCGGTGCAGCTGGCAATGTGGGTGGCGATTCCCGCCTTGCTGGTGACCGCAGGGCTCGACAAGGCATTGCACTGGCAGGTGTACCTGCCGGCCGTGCTGGCGTCTTTTGTGATCATGGGTCTGACGCTTTTCCCGCTTGAAAAAAGGGGTTACCTGCGTGCCGTCTTCCTGGCGGCCATAGCACTGATTTTTCTTGTCCAACTGGGCCTGTTGTGGTCAGCCGGGCTGGCGGCGCCTGGTCTGGGCTGGTTGGGCGTTTTGCTGTTCCTGTTTTTTTGCGGTTTCAATGTGCTGGAGGCCAGCCAGCCCAGCCTGGCTTCGCGGGTGGCACCGGCGCATGCCCGGGGCGCGGCGCTGGGGGTGTACAACACCCTGCAGTCGCTGGGTTTTTTTGCCGGCGGGGCCATGGGCGGCTGGATCATGAAGACGCATGGCGCATACGGACTTTTTACGGTCTGCGGCGGTCTGATGCTGCTGTGGCTGCTGGTCGCCTGGCCCATGAAAGCGTCCAGCAGGACTGCGCCCCTGCAGCCAGTTAAACTGTGAAGAACACGCCCTAAAGATCAGGAGAAACCGCATGGCCTCAGTTAACAAAGTCATCATCGTCGGCAACCTTGGCCGTGACCCGGAAACCCGGTCGTTTCCCAATGGCGACCAGGTCGCCAACGTCACCATTGCCACGACCGACCGCTACAAGGACAAGACCAGCGGCGAGATGAAGGAAATCACCGAATGGCACCGCGTCAGCTTTTTTGGCCGTTTGGCAGAAATTGCCGGCCAGTACCTGCGCAAGGGCTCGCAGGTCTATGTTGAAGGCTCGCTGCGTACCCGCAAGTGGACCGACAAGGACGGCATTGAAAAATACAGCACCGAAATCCGGGCGGATTCGATGCAGATGCTGGGTAGCCGCCAGGGTATGGGCGGCGGTTCTGGTGGCGGCGATGAAGGTGGCGGCTACGAAGCGCCACGTAGTGCGCCGGCCGCACGGCCTGCCGCAGCGCCACGCCAGGCACCAGCATCAACTCCAGCCAAGGCGGCCAGCGGGTTTGATGACATGGACGACGACATTCCGTTTTAGGTCGCCTTGCATCAACCTCACCAAAAACCCCGCTTCGTGCGGATTTTTTGTTGCAGAACGCCTCCTACCAGTTTTGTACGCATTTGCTTACAGCGGAGAGGCTTGAAAAACGCTGCCCGTCGGTAGCATTGACGCATTGCCTTGCGCGTTCCCTTAAGCATCTGGCGCGAGTCGCAAACCCCACACAACCATGAGCCGGAAAATGAAAAGAAAACGCCCGACCCCTTCTCTTTCGTCCATTTTTTGCGCCACCGCATTCATGGCCTGCAGCTTCGCCACGGTGCCTGCCCATGCTATTGGCGGCACCGAGCCCCTGGTGGACATCCTCAACGCACCGGGCAGCGCCGGCCTGGGGTTTGCCACCCGCATCGAAGCCTCGCCCTACGTTGGCGGCGGCACGCGTTATGACCTGCTGCCGTTGTATCTCTATGAAGGTGAAAGGCTTTTTCTGCACGCCAACCGCGTAGGTATCAAGCTGATCAACCAGGGTGACCGCATCAAGGAAGGCTTTGGTCAACGACTGGATCTGTTTGTCGAGCAGCGCCTTGAAGGCCACCCGATTGGCGACAAGCTGCCGGCCAGTCTGGCGGGCATGGCGCCACGGGATTCAGGCATAGACCTTGGTCTGTCGTACAAATACCGCGAGCCCTGGGGTACCCTGCAGGCTGAGCTGGTGCACGATGTAGGCAGCACCAGCAAGGGCACCGAGGCACGTTTTGGCTACAGCTACGACTGGCGCTCGGGCGCGTTTTTATTGCGACCGACGCTGAGCGTGTCTTATCGTGATGCCAACCTCAATAATTACTACTACGGCGTCACGCCGGGTGAAGCCGCCGCTACGCGTCCGGCCTACATGCCCGGTTCCGGGTCCAATACGCAGATCGGCCTTTATGGCTCTTACGACCTCTCGACGCGCTGGCGGCTGTTGGGTGGCCTGTCAGCTACCTACCTGGGTGCCGGCATCAAGAACAGCCCCATCGTGCAGCGGCGTGTGCTGCCAGCCGTTTATGTTGGCGCGGTGTATGACTTTGGCGGCCATAAACGCGAATGGGCGGAAGAAAACACACCGACCTACTTCAAGGCTTTGTATGGCCGGGCTTCTGAGCCGGGCTGCCACCTCGCCAGGATCATCACCGCGCGCTGTGCTTCGCTGGACAATACCAACCCGACCAGCATTGCCGGCATTCAGGTCGGCAAGCCCTTCATCAACCAGCTCAATGGTTGGCCGCTGGACTTTGCCGGTTATGTCGGCGTGACGCAGCACAACGACCGCGGCCTGCAGCCCAACGGCGCGCAGCTGGACCTGTTCATGAAGGCCATCTACACCGGCTTTCCGTGGAGCGACCGGGTCAAGACCCGGCTGGGCCTTGGCGTAGGTGTATCGATGGCGCAGCGCGTGCCCTATACCGAGGTCAGCAGCCAGGCCGGCAAGACCACTTCAAAACTCCTGAACTACATGGACCCGACCATAGACATCAGCCTGGGCGACCTGATTGGCTCACGTGCGCTAAAAGAAACCTACTTTGGTTTTGGCGTGTCGCACCGTTCGGGCATTTTTGGTGCCTCACGCCTGCTGGGCAATGTCAACGGCGGCTCGAACTACATCTACACCTACCTCGAAACGGCGCTGTAAACGCAGGCGATGCCAGGCCCGCTCTGCAGGCGGCGCACCCTGAATGCTATAAATTCAATAGCTATATATGACCAAAATACCGGGGCTCGCGGCCTGCTTGATGCTGAAAAACACGACTTTCAGCGTTTTGGGCCGACTTCAGGCTTCCGGCGCGGCCTGGTCGTAGCCCGAGAACAATTCAGCCAGTGTCTTGCGCAGCCACATATTGCCGACATCGGCATTGAAGCGCTCATGCCAGTGCTGCTTGACCTTGTAGTTGGGCAAGGGCACGGGCGGCTCCAGCAGCTGGACTTGCTCCTGCGAAGCCAGAGCCTTGCCCAGCAGCCTGGGAACGGTGACCAGCAGCTCGGTCTGCGCCACGATGCGCGCCAGCCCCAGAAAACTCGACACCCGCAGCACGATGCGGCGTTCTATCTTGTGCCTGGCCAGCACCTTGTCAACAATCGAATGTCCGGTGCCCGAGGTGCTGACCACGATATGGCCTTCGCCCGAGAACGCTGCCCGGTCAAGCGTGGCCCGAATGCGCGGGTGTTGGCTCGACGCCAGGCAGACGAAGTCCTGTTCAAACAGCGCCTGCTGGTAAAAGCCCGCCTCCAGGTCGGGCGTGAAGCCGACTGCCAGGTCCATGTCACCCGACTCCAGCCTGCGCCTGCTGTCGGGCCCTATCGTGTCGGCATCCAGTACCACGCCGGGCGCGGTTTGCTGCAGGTGGTTGATCAGCCGCGGCAGCATCACGATTTCGCCGATGTCTGTCATGCAGATGCGAAATTCGCGCTGCGCATCGGCCGGCACAAAGGCTTGGTGCGTGCCGCGCGCCTTGGCGATGCGCGCCAGAGCCTCTGACAGGTCGGGGTAGATGCTCTGCGCCCTGGGCGTTGGCTCCATGCCTTGCGAGGTGCGGGTAAACAGCGGGTCGTCGAAGTGACGGCGCAGCTTGGCCAGGGCGATGCTGGCACTGGCCTGCTCCATGCCCAGGTGCTGGGCCGCACGCGAGACGCTTTGGGTCTTGTAAACCTCGACAAAGACGCCGAGCCAGTCGAGATCGAGTTTGGCCATGCATCAGTATATAAAAATGATATGCAAGGTATTTTATATTTGGCTTTGACGAAATAGTCTAGGCCTGCGACAGTCTGCACACTCCCAAAACAAGAGACACGACACACATGCAATTTCATCTCAACGGATTTCGAACCGGCGACCCCGGGCTTCTGGATGCGGCTGGGCCGGTTTTGGAAGCGTCTGCGCGAGACGCCCTGCCTCTTGAAGCCGATGTGCTGATCGTGGGCTGCGGCCCGGCCGGCCTGACGCTGGCCGCGCAGCTGGCGGCTTTTCCGGACATCCGCACGGTGATCGTGGAGCAAAAACCTGGCCCCCTGCAGCTGGGCCAGGCCGATGGCGTTGCCTGCCGCACGATGGAGATGTTCGAGGCCTTTGGTTTTGCCGAACGGGTGCTGAAGGAGGCCTATTGGGTCAACGAGACCACTTTCTGGAAACCCGACGACAGCAGTGGTGGCGACCGCGGCCATATTGTGCGCAGCGGCCGCGTGCAGGACGTTGAAGATGGCCTGTCGCACATGCCGCATGTCATTCTGAACCAGGCGCGTGTGCATGATTTCTACCTTGAGACCATGCAGCGATCAGCCGCGCGCCTGGTGCCGCATTACAGCCGCCGCCTGGAGCGCCTGGAGCGTGCACCGGATGCTGTATCCGACGATCAATCAAGCCACCCCGTCACAGCCCGCTTTGAGCGGCAGAAAGCTGGACAAGGCGGACAAGGCGGACAAGGTGGACAAGGTGGACAAGGCGAACATGAGGGCCAGGTTGAAACCATACGCGCCCGCTACGTCGTGGGTTGCGATGGTGCGCGCAGCGCCGTGCGTCAGTCCATCGGCCTGGCGCTGAAGGGCGACTCTGCCAACCATGCCTGGGGCGTGATGGACGTGCTGGTCGTCACCGATTTCCCTGACATCCGCTTCAAGGCGCTAATCCAGTCTGCCGATGAGGGCAGCATCGTGATTATTCCGCGCGAGGGCGGTTATCTGGTTCGCCTCTACGTAGAGCTCGACAAACTCGCGGTGAACGAGCGCGTGGCAGCTCGCAACATCACGCTTGAACAGCTGATCGCCGCTGCCCAGCGCATCTTCCACCCCTACATGCTTGACGTGAAAGAAGTGGCCTGGTGGTCCGTCTATGAAATCGGCCAGCGCCTGTGCGACCGCTTTGACGACCTCCAGCCCGGGGAGGTAGACACCCGCTTGCCGCGCATCTTCATCGCCGGCGATGCCTGCCACACCCACAGCCCGAAAGCCGGGCAGGGCATGAACGTCTCCATGCAGGACGCCTTTAACCTGGGCTGGAAGCTGGCAGCGGTGCTGCAGGGGCGCAGCCCGCCCAGCCTGCTGCACAGCTATTCCGCAGAGCGCGAGGCGGTAGCCAGGGAGCTGATCGACTTTGACCGCGAGTGGGCCGCGATGTTGAGCGATCCACTGACGAAGGCCGGTGGTGATGTGCAGCGTTACTTTGTGCAGCATGGCCGCTACACGGCGGGCACCGCCACACGCTACCTGCAGTCGCTGCTTACGGGGTCATCCACCCACCAGCACTTGGCCAAGGGGCTGATGATTGGCACCCGCTTTCATTCCACGCCGGTTGTCCGAATCGGCGACGGCAAACAGATGCAGCTGGGCCAGACGCTGGCTGCGGATGGTCGCTGGCGCCTGCTGGCTTTTGCGGGCCAGGGTGATCGCGCAGAGGCCGCATCGCCTATCGGCAAGCTGTGCAGCTATCTCGGTGAATCGCCGCAATCTCCGCTCAGGCGCTACACCCCGCCGGGTGCGAACGTGGACGCCGTCTTCGATCTGCGGGCCGTTTTTCAGCAGAGCCACCATCAGCTGACGGTTACCGACATGCCCGAACTGCTGTTTCCGCCCAAAGGCGGCTACGGGCTGCGCGACTATGAAAAAGCGTTTTGCGCGCTGGAGGACGCGGCTCAGGACATCTACGCCCTGCGCGGCATAGACCGCGAGCATGGCTGCCTGGTGGTGGTGCGCCCCGACCAGTACATCGCACACATCCTGCCGCTTGGCGACCACGAGGCGCTTGCCGCGTTCTTTGGCAGCTTCATGCTGGAAACCCAGTCGCTATAAAGTTAGTAGCTAGAGGCGACCGAAATACGGGGCTCGCGGCCTGTTTCGCGCAAAAAAGGCTAAAAAGCAGTGTTTTTGACGTTGCTGGCCGAAATCACGCCGCCACCCAGGCA
>JANYFF010000133.1 GCA_025362825.1 Polaromonas sp.
CTGGACGTTGACCCCGAGTCGGTCAATATCACCAAAATCACGAAAAGCATTGCCGACCTGGCGCGCAGCTCGATCACGCAGAAGAAGTGGCAGATCGAGGTGCGCACCAAGGCGGCCGAGCGCCTCAAAGCTGTCGAGCAGGAAGCCAAGGCGTTGACTGGCCAGTCGCGTGATGTGGCTATGGAAATGCTCAAGAAGGTGCGCGCTGTCTATGAAGGGGCGATGTGAGCGCCGGGATTCTCTACCCGTATCAGCAGCGCTGGCTCAATGACAAGAGCCGGTTCAAGCTCGGGCGTTTTGCGCGGCAAACCGGCAAGACCTTCACCACCACGCTGGAGATCGTGGACGATGTCCACGAGGCCGAGATACTGAAACGGCGCTCGCCGTGGGTAATTCTGAGCCGTGGTGAACGCCAAGCTCAGGAGGCGATGGAGGAAGGCATCATGCGGCACAACGCCGCTTATGGCGCTGCGCTCAAATGTGCCCGCGAGGACACGGACTTCTACGACGAAGAGAGCGGTATCAAGCGCCGCGCCCTGCAACTGATCTACCCCAACGGCAACAAGATCACAGCGTTGCCGGCAAACCCTGACACTGCGCGAGGCTTCAGTGCCAACGTCTACCTGGATGAATTCGCTTTTCACCTTTTGAGCCGGAAGATCTGGACGGCACTGTTCCCAGTGATCAGCGCCGGCTGGAAACTTCGGGTTACCAGCACACCAAATGGCAAGGGCAACAAGTTTTACGACCTGGCCACAAGCACTGACGGCATCTGGTCGCAGCATGTCGTTGACATCATCATGGCCATTGCAGATGGCTTGCCGCGAAAAGCGGACGAGCTGCGCGCTGCCCTCATGGATGAGGACGCCTGGAATCAGGAGTTCTTGCTGCAGTGGCTTGATGAGGCCACGGCCTGGCTGAGCTATGACCTGATCAATAGCTGCGAGCATGACCACGCGGGCATCCCCGAAAACTACACAGGTGGCCCATGCTACGTGGGCGTTGACATTGCGAGGCGGTCCGACAACTTCGTCATATGGGTAGACGAGATGGTCGGAGACGTCATGTGGAATCGGGAAACGATCGTCAAAAAGCGCATCAGCTTTGCTGAGCAGGACGCGCTGCAGGACAGCGTCGAAGAGCGCTACAAGGTCGTTCGCTACTGCATGGACCAGACCGGCATGGGTGAGAAGCCCGTCGAGGACGCAAAGATTCGCTATGGCAAACATCGCGTTGAGGGCGTTTTGTTTACAGGTCCGAACAAGCACCATCTGGCCACCGTCATCAAACAGAGCTTTGAAGACCGCAAGTGCCGCATCCCGCAAGCCGATGTGCCATTGAGAAACGATCTACACAAGGTCCGGAAGATCACCAGCCTTACCGGCGCACCAAGGTTTGACGCCGATAGCGATGCCAATGGCCACGCGGACCGCTTTTGGGCCAAGGCGCTGGCTGAAAACGCCGCGCATGGCGCACCAGGTCCGGTGTACGTAGCCAGCCGATCAAGTCCGGTTTTGCGACCGCTTTCAAGCCAGCTCCAGGGCTATCTGTCATGACCCCCAGATGTGAGCGTAGGCTAACTTGTGCCGTTGGCCGATTTAAGGCCGTGAGCGCCCGCGAGGCTGTCACCGCATGTAAATGGACCCAGAGGCACTATCGCCCCACTTTTAAATGGCTGGAAACCGCATTCGCGGCTCCGGGACACCTTCAGGATTTCATATGACCCCCGGTTTGTACGTCAGCCCGACGGAATTCGTATCTTTTGCGCAACAAGCCGATCCCCTGAAAGGCCCGCTGGGCGACCAGATCGCCACCCGCCTGGCAGCCGGCGACATGACCAGCTTTTTTGGTCTGCTGCCTAACCCGGACCCGGTGCTGCGCCAGATGGGCATGAATATTCGGGTCTACCGGAATCTGCTAGCCGACCCTGCCGTGATGGGGCCCCGGCGTCGGCGAATTGGCGCGCTCATGAAAATGGAGCGCGGCTTTGACGATGACCTGTCCAAGCGAACGCCGGTGCGGGTTCTGAAGGCGGTTGAAGACGTCTTGTCGCGCCTGGACTGCAACCGGCTTATTCGCGACTGGATAGACGGTGCGTTTTTTGGCTACCGCGTGAGCGAGGTCATGTGGGGCAATGTAAACGGGCTGGTGGTGCCTCTGGACGCGATTGCCAAGCCGAGCGAGTGGTTTGGTTTTGAGCCGGAGGACGTCAGCCTGCGATTCAGGCCGCGTGGCTCCATCGTGGGGCAGCCGGTACCGGATCGCAAGTTCGTGGTGGTGGGCAAGATGCGCAGTTGGGAGAACCCTTACGGCGAGCCGGATCTGGCGGCATGCTTCTGGCCGGTGACCTTCAAGCGCGGCGGGATGAAGTTCTGGGTGACTTTTACAGAAAAGTACGGCATGCCGTGGGCAGTGGGCAAGCTGCCACGCCAGGCGCCGCAGACGGACGTCGATGACCTGGCCAACAAGCTCGACCGCATGGTGCGGGACGC
>JANYFF010000142.1 GCA_025362825.1 Polaromonas sp.
TCACATGCGCCATGAACTGGCGGGCTTGTTCGTACACGTCATCGGTGTCGAACAGAATGTCGCCGATGTCGCTGTTGAAGTAATCGCGGATGGCGCGAATCACGAGGCTGGATTCCTGATAAATCAGGAAAGCGCCCTTGCCGCCCTTGCCAGCGCCTTCAATCGCGGTCCAGAGCTTGATCAGATAGTTCAGGTCCCACTGAAGTTCAGGGGCGCTGCGGCCAATGCCTGCCGTGCGGGCGATGATGCTGGAACCGTTCGGATATTCCAGCTGGTCCATGTTCTCTTTGAGCTCGGCCCGGTCTTCGCCTTCGATACGGCGTGATACACCACCGCCGCGCGGGTTGTTCGGCATCAGCACCACATAGCGGCCTGCCAGCGAGACAAACGTCGTGAGGGCTGCGCCCTTGTTGCCGCGTTCTTCCTTTTCGACCTGGACCATCAGCTCCTGGCCTTCGCGGATCACATCGTTGATGCGCGCCTGGTTGACCGGCACGCCGGGCGTGAAGTAGTTGCGTGAGATTTCCTTGAACGGCAGGAAACCGTGGCGGTCTTCGCCGTAATCGACAAAACAGGCTTCCAGTGAGGGCTCGACGCGCGTGACGACGGCCTTGTAGATGTTGCCCTTGCGCTGTTCGCGCCCTTCAATTTCAATTTCGTAGTCGAGGAGTTTTTGTCCGTCAACAATCGCGAGGCGGCGTTCTTCCGACTGCGTTGCATTTACCAGCATCCGTTTCATGGGTAGCTTCTTTCAATTTGATGTCTCTCAAGCCCGAAAATGGGCCAACGACGCCAAAGAAGACGCTGTGCGAACGTGGGGAATTGCCGGAGAGCTTTCGACGCAACCTGGCCGACTGAAAAATCAGTCAGCGAAGCGGTGTGGGCGTGGGCGCGTGGATGGAGCGAGCAGGGGTCAAACAGGTGATTGCTACCAAAAAAGTAGCAGTATGCGCCCGAAAGACAAGGGCTGCGGGCTGATTTATGCCGAAAAGCAGGCTGGATAAGCGCCGCAGGCATAGGTAAATCAGATTCATCAGCGTTGTCATTGAAAGGCTACCCGTTAAAGGACTTGTTCTCAGCTGGATCCGCATGCACCCCGGTGGGCTGCATGCATGGTATTCCGTAGTTGTATTCGCAAAACGTCGACTAGTCTGCTGTAAAAACTGCTGAGCAATCCAAGTGCCTGGCACTTGATGCTTGGCGGCGTTACCGGCATGGCATCGACCTTCCAGCGCGGTTGCAGTTGGCCTTTTCAGGGGCTATAGAAGTGCGTGGACTAAACTCCAAGCAAATCAACTACTTACATCGCATCGCTAGTGAAACACATTATAGGGGCAGCTTCAGCCGAAGCAACCGGGTCCCCACCATCCGCAGCGCCCGCCGCAACCTTTGTCACCGTTGACGAGGACTACGCCGGCCAGCGGCTGGACAATTTCCTGATCCGCCAGCTCAAGGGCGTGCCCAAAACCCACGTTTATCGCATCATCCGCAGCGGTGAGGTCCGTGTGAACAAGGGTCGGGCGCAGGCCGATACCCGCGTTGAAACCGGCGATGTGGTGCGCCTGCCGCCGGTGCGGACCTCGGAGCGGGCTGACCAAAAGGCCCAGGTGATGGCCGCCGCCCAGGAAGTGGCGCGGCATGGAGCCAGCTCGACTGTCGGCGGTTATGCGCCGGCTGCCGAATTCCCCATTCTTTTTGAAGACGACTTTCTGCTGGCCATCGACAAGCCGGCCGGTGTGGCCGTCCACGGCGGTAGCGGGGTAAGCTTTGGCGTCATCGAGCAGCTGCGCATGGCCAGGCCGGAGGCCGATTTCCTGGAACTGGTGCACCGGCTGGACCGCGAAACCAGCGGGATCTTGCTGATCGCCAAGCGGCGCATGGCCCTGAAACTGCTGCAGGAGCAGTTTCGCGAGCGCGAAACCGACAAGGTTTACCTGGCGCTGGCCAGCGGCGACTGGCCGACCAACAAGCGCGTGATCGACAAGGCGCTGCACAAATACCTGATTGAGGGCGGCGAGCGCAACGGCGAGCGGCGCGTCAAGGTCGTGCCCAACGAGCATCCGGACGGCCTGCGTTCCGTCACGCTGGTGAAGGTCAAATCTGCGATTGCTGCCAACCCGGCAGCGCCCAAAACCCCGTTCACGCTGCTGGAAGTGACCATCAAGACCGGCCGCACGCACCAAATCCGCGTGCACCTGGCCGATGCGGGTCATCCGATTGCCGGGGATGACAAGTACGGCGATTTTGAATTGAACAAGGCGCTGCAAAAGTCCGTTGATGGCTCGGCACCGCTCAAACGCATGTTCCTGCATGCCTGGACGCTGAAGTTCAACCATCCGAAACTGCGCAAGGCTATTCAACTGAAGGCCGACCTGCCCGAAGAGCTGCAGCGGTTTTTGCCTTCCCGGACGAATTTTGTGGAAGCGGAGCCGGACTGAAGGTTGCTGCGCGTGCAATGCCTTTTCACCCCGGTGACAATAGCTGCATGCAAACCAGAAATTTTGACCTGATTGCCTTCGACTGGGACGGCACGCTGTTTGATTCCACCGGCATCATCATCCGCTGCATCCAGGCTGCCGTGCGCGACGTGGGCGGCACCGTACCCACCGACGAAGCCGCCGGTTACGTCATCGGCCTGGGCCTGATGCAGGCGCTGGCGCATGCCGCCCCCGATGTACCGGTTGAAAAATATCCGATGCTGGGCGAGCGCTATCGCCACCACTATGGCCTTCATGCCGACGACCTGAGCCTTTTCAAGGGCGTGTTGCCGATGCTTGAAACGCTGAAAGCCAAAGGCTATCTGCTCGCAGTGGCCACCGGTAAATCGCGGCGCGGGCTGGACGATGTGTTGCAAAGCGTTGAGCTCAAAGGCATGTTTGACGGCTCGCGCACGGCTGACGAAACTGCAGGCAAGCCAAGCCCGCTGATGCTCCATGAATTGATGCGCGAGTTTGATGTACCTGCGGACCGGCTGCTGATGGTTGGTGATACGACGCACGATTTGCAGATGGCCGTCAATGCCGCCTGTCCCAGCGTGGGCGTGAGCTACGGTGCGCATGAACCTGAGGCATTTGTCAGCCTCAACCCGCTGCACGTCGCGCATTCGGTCGGAGACCTCTCCCGCTGGCTGCTGGCCAACGCTTGAGCGGAGTCTGAAGGGACATGTCCGACGCCCTGCAACCCTTATGCAATAGCAGCGACCTTGCCGAAGGCAGCCATGCTGTGCCGTTTGACATTGTGTACGCCGGGCAAACCTGCCGAGCCTTTGCGGTCCGCTTCAAAGGATTGCCACACGCCTACCTCAACCGCTGCACGCACGTGGCGATGGAGCTCGACTGGCAGCCCAACCGTATCTTTGACGACAGCGGCCAGTGGCTACTGTGCGCCAGCCACGGGGCGGCCTATCTGCCTGATACCGGTCAGTGCGCGGGCGGTCCGTGCCACGGCGGACTGGTCAAAATTGAACTTTCCGAAAATGACGGGCTTGTTTACTGGCATGCCGCCTACAACCTGAAACCACTGACTTTTTAATATTTCTCTAAACTACCGCTCATGAATGAATCCAACCGCCCCGATCCAGCTGACAACGTGCCGCCTTCACCCGCTACCCCTGAATGGGAACAAAAAGAGGCTGCAGCCCAGGAAAAGCGGGCTCATGCAGCTACTGAAAATATAGCAAAACAAGTCGCGGCCGCTGATCTTGCCAACACGCCCGGGTGGGAGCGCGCAACACTTGAAAAACTCGCCTTCGCCTCATTGAACGAGCAGAAAGCCACGCGCCGCTGGAAAACTTTCGTCCGTCTGTCCTGGCTGGCGTTCTTCATCATCCTGGTGTGGATGGCCTTGCACCGCGGTACGCCGGCCAGCGACACGACGGCGCCGCACACCGCTGTAGTCGAGATCAAGGGCGAAATCGCTGCGGGCGCTGACGCCAGTGCCGAATTTGTCAATGCCGCCCTGAAGGCGGCGTTTGAGGACGACGGCGCCAAAGCTGTGGTCTTGCTGATCAATTCACCCGGTGGCAGCCCGGTGCAGGCCGGCATGATGAACGACGAAATCCGCCGCCTCAAGGCCAAACACAAAAAACCGGTGTATGCCGTTGTCGAAGAAACTTGCGCTTCAGCCGCCTATTACATTGCCGTGGCTGCAGACCAGATTTTTGTTGATAAAGCCAGCATCGTCGGCAGCATTGGCGTCCTGATGGATGGCTTCGGCTTTACCGGCCTGATGGACAAGCTCGGCGTCGAGCGTCGCCTGTTGACGGCCGGCGAAAACAAGGGCTTTCTTGATCCTTTCAGTGCCCAGACCGAGAAGCAGCGTGCATTTGCCCAGGCCATGCTGAACCAGATTCACCAGCAATTTATCGGGGTGGTCAAGGCTGGCCGCGGCACGCGTCTCAAGGAAACCCCGGAAATGTTCAGCGGTCTGTTCTGGACCGGCCAGCAAGCCATCGAGCTGGGCCTGGCCGACCAGCTGGGCACGCTTGAATATGTGGCCCGCGAGATCGTCAAAACCGAAGACATCATCGACTACACGCGCCGCGACAACGTGGCCGAGCGCTTGGCGAAAAAGTTTGGTGCCTCCATGGGTGAGGGCGCGATGAAGGCTTTCAAGGCGATTCCGTCGATACGCTGATTGCCTTCTTCACAACGCTGACAAAAAGCCCGCTTGCTGCGGGCTTTTTTACGTTTGCTTGGGGCTGTAACTAGCGGGGCTGCGCTAGCGGCCGATGCAAAACACGGTGGGCAAGGCCAGCGGCGCGGCGGGTTTGTCTTTTTTCCAGGCGGCGACATGGGTGCTGCGCGACCAGCCTGCATCAAGCGTCAAGCCGCAGCTCAAGGCCAGCCGGGTATTACTTTGCAGGGTCTGCAGCAAGGCCTGGAGCAGGGCGGCGTTCCTGTACGGCGTTTCGATAAATATCTGGGTCTGCCCGGTTTTGAGCGCCAGCGATTCAAGCTCCCGGATGCGCTGCGAACGCTCGCCACCTTCTTGCGGCAGATAGCCTACGAACGCGAAGTTCTGGCCGTTCAGGCCGCTTGCTGCCAGCGCCAGCATCAGCGACATCGGTCCGGTGAGCGGCAATACCTGGATGCCCAGGTCATGCGCGGCCCGCACGACCGAAGATCCAGGGTCGGCAATGGCCGGCATGCCGGCTTCACTGACCAGGCCCATGTCGCGGCCTTCGATGGCTGCGATCAGCAGGGGCCGGGCATCGAAGTTGCCGTGATGATCGCCTTTTTTATGCACTTCGCGTGGCAGCTCCTGGATTTGCAGCGACTGCACGGGTGCGGCCAGCGGGTGCAGCTCGCCGATGCGTTTGAGGTAGGCACGGGTGCTTTTGGCGTTTTCGCAAATCCAGCAGGGCAGGGCCGCAGCAATGCGCAGCGTACCCATGGGCATGACATCCTGCAGCGGCGCCTGGACGTCACAGCCGAAATCGAGCGGTGCGGGGACGAGATAAAGCTTTCCTTTAGGAGTGCTGCTCATGCGGCCACCGTTCGGTCTGAAAGCAGTTCAATGCCTGCGGCCTGGATCATCCGGCAAGTCCGTATCAGCGGCAGGCCGATGAGGGCGGTTGGGTCGTCGCTGTGGATGGATGCCAGCAGAGCAATGCCCAGGCCCTCGCTTTTGGCGCTGCCTGCGCAGTCGTAAGGCTGCTCAATACGCAGATAGTTTTCAATTTCGGTGTCCGTCAAATCCCGAAACACCACATCGACAGCCGCCAGGTCACACAGCTCAAAACCGGTTTCCAGGCAGACCACTGCCAACGCTGTCTGGAAGACCACGGTTTGCCCGCGCATCTGGCGCAGCTGCGCAACAGCCCGTTCATGCGTGCCGGGTTTGCCGAGCGGCTGACCATTCAGGTCTGCCACCTGGTCGGAACCGATCACCACGGCATGCGGAAATCTGGCGGCGACAGCCTTGGCCTTGGCCAGCGCAAGGCGTTCAGCCAGCGCGCGGGGTGTCTCGGACTCGAAAGGCGTTTCATCAACCTCGGGCGAGGCCACTTCAAACGGCACATTCAGCCTTTGCAGCAGTTCGCGGCGGTAGCGCGAGGTGGAGCCGAGCACAAGCTGGCGCGGATTTGGGGCGGGGGACGAAGAAAATGTCATCTCCTGATTCTCTTACACTGCACGCATGACCAGACAGCTTCAAGCCCATCGCCTCAATATGCAGGCCTTCGCCCAGGAGGGTGCTTCCCTCGTCGGGACCACCTTGCTACAAAATATGGAGCGCTTGGCGCAGGAAACGCAAGGGCTGCAGCCCGATTCGGCCGTTAATTGGCAAGCCAATGCCGAGTTGCGTGCCGGTTCAGGCCAGGAGGCCGATGTCTGGTTGCACCTTGAAGCAACGGCGACCGTGCCGCTGACTTGCCAGCGTTGCATGGGCGTAGTGGTCACGCCAGTGGATGTTGACCAGTGGTACCGGTTTGTGGCGACTGAAGAGATTGCCATGGCAGAGGACGACGAATCAGAAGAAGACTTGCTGGTCATGGAGCCGCAATTTGACCTGCTCGCCGTGCTCGAGGACGAGCTTTTGATGGCCTTGCCGCTGGTGCCCATGCATGAGGTTTGTCCGGTGACGCCGCAACTCAGTGCTGGCGACATCGCAGACCTGGATGAAGCCCCTGAAAAGCCCAATCCCTTTGCCGTACTCGCTCAACTGAAGAAAAAATAGTACTTTTGAATTTGTTTTTACCGGTTTGGGCTGGTCGAGCGTGGTGAGGCTGGGGCTACTTTCCAGTGCGCAACTGTAAAAGTCCATCAAAACGCCGTATCCGGGCTATAATCAAAGGCTTCGCGTGCTCTTGCAGATGTGAGCAGCCATGTGACCCCATACGGTCCTGACTCCTCACCTGACAAAACCTGGTGCGCAATTTACCAACCTACACACCCATCGGTGTCCAAATAGGAGCGGATTATGGCCGTCCAGCAGAACAAAAAGTCACCTTCCAAGCGCGGTATGCACCGCTCGCACAACGCACTTAATGTGCCAGGTATCGCCGTGGAATCCACCACGGGTGAAATCCATTTGCGTCACCATATCAGCCCTACCGGCTTTTACCGTGGCCGCAAGGTGCTCAAAACCAAATCTGAAGCGTAATTCAGCGCTTCAAGAACGGGCCCGCACTTATCCTGCGGGCTTTTCTTTTGGCTCCTGATTTACCCATCATCCAATTGGCTGCAATGGTCTTCGCATGATCAGGATTGCTGTCGACGCCATGGGCGGAGACTTCGGTCCTTCCGTCACGATTCCGGCGAGCCTGGCATTTCTTGCTGATCACCCCGACGCTGGACTTGTCGTTGTAGGCCAGCCTGCGGTGCTGGCGGCGCATCCGGGCTATGCGCAATTGCAGGCTAATCCGCGCTGCCAGGTGGTAGAGGCCACTGATGTGGTGACGATGGACGACCCCATCGAAATCGCCTTGCGCCGCAAGAAAAACTCATCGATGCGGGTGGCTATCAACCAGGTCAAGGACGGCGCCGCGCAGGCGGCTGTGTCTGCCGGCAATACCGGTGCGCTGATGGCCATTGCGCGCTATGTCCTCAAAACAATGGACGGCATTGACCGGCCCGCCATCGCGACACAGCTTCCCAATGCCGCTGGCGGTGCTACAACAGTGCTTGATCTTGGCGCCAATGTTGATTGCACGGCCGACCATTTGCTGCAGTTTGCGGTCATGGGCTCGGCGCTGGTTGCGGCAATTTCTGGCATCCCATCGCCAAGTGTGGGCCTCCTTAACATAGGCGAAGAAGCCATAAAAGGCAGTGAAGTCATCAAAAAAGCTGGTGAACTGTTGCGATCAGCATCTAACTCCGGTGATTTAAACTTTTATGGGAATGTTGAAGGTAACGACATTTTCAAAGGTACCACGCAAATCGTCGTGTGCGATGGTTTCGTGGGCAATGTTGCGCTCAAGACCAGCGAGGGTCTTGCCAGCATGATTGGCAGCTTTTTGAAAGCGGAGTTTTCGCGCAACATCTTCACCAAAATAGCGGCTATCGTTGCCTCTCCGGTGCTAACGGCTTTTAAAAGCCGCATGGACCACAGACACTACAACGGCGCAGCATTGCTGGGTCTGCAGGGGCTGGTCTTTAAAAGCCATGGTTCTGCTGACATCTTTGCTTTTGAACGCGCACTTAATCGGGCTTATGATGCGGCTCGTAACAACCTGCTTGAAAGAGTCCGCGAGCGTATTGCGCATGCGGCGCCTCTGCTGGTAGCAGTTCAGGCCTCACCCGCGGAACTGCTGACGGCACACTAATTCAAAGACCCGCCATCCATGACCTGTTTTTCACGTATCACCGGCACGGGCAGTTATTTACCTCCGCGCCGACTAACCAACGCTGACCTGGTGGCCGAGCTGGCCGCTGGGGGCGTTGAAACTTCCGATGAATGGATAGTGGAGCGCACCGGCATACGGGCGCGACATTTTGCTGCGGCTGATGTGTCCAGCAGCGACCTCGGTGTAGAGGCCGCAAAAAAAGCGCTTGAAGCGGCTGGCCTGGAGCCCTCAGACATCGACCTGATCATTGTGGCAACCTCGACGCCCGATATGGTGTTTCCGTCCGTCGCCTGCATCCTCCAGAACAAGCTTGGCATTGCTGGCTGCGCGGCTTTCGACGTGCAGGCCGTGTGCAGCGGCTTTGTTTACGCCCTGACCGTTGCCGATGCGCTGATCAAAACCGGCTCTGCGACCAAAGCCCTGGTCATAGGTGCCGAGGTTTTTTCCCGGATTCTCGATTTTTCGGACCGTACGACGTGCGTGCTGTTCGGCGATGGCGCTGGCGCGGTGGTGCTGGAGGCCTCCGACACCCCGGGCATTCTGGCCAGCGACCTGCATGCCGATGGCAAACATGTCGGCATACTTTGCGTGCCAGGTCATGTTTCCGGGGGCAAGGTGCTGGGCGATCCACTGCTCAAGATGGATGGCCCGGCCGTCTTCAAGCTGGCGGTTGGCGTGCTTGAAAGCGCCGCGCGTGCAACACTTGCCAAGGCAAACCTGACGGACGCCGATATTGACTGGCTGATTCCCCATCAGGCCAATATCAGGATCATGCAAAGCACGGCCAAAAAGCTGAAAATGCCACTTGAAAAACTGATCGTCACGGTGGACCAGCATGGCAACACCTCGGCAGCATCGATTCCGCTGGCACTGGACGTTTCTGTTCGCAGCGGCAAGATCAAAAAAGGCGACACCCTGATGCTCGAAGGTGTCGGTGGTGGCTTTACCTGGGGCGCGGTGCTTCTCAATTATTGAGATGACGCCATGCGCACATTGGCCCGCCTCTGCATGCTAGCTGGCCGCATCCGTCCTGGGATTTCAAGACCGGGCGATCTTTGTCTCGCGTTGTTGTTGGCGCTGTCTTTTGCTTGCGCCAGCTGGAAAGTTGCTAGCCGCACGCCGGCGGCGGACTTCGTTGTGGCACTCCGTTCATCCTCGCTGACACCCTCGGCACCGATGGGCGTCGGCAACCCGGGCGAGCTGTCTCCTGATGGGCGATTGCGCTTCACGGCCGGCTTCGTCGACAACTCGCAGCGACACGAATACATCCATGTCGGCCGCCGTCGAAGAGACCCACAGCCCGGCTTTCATATAGCCGATTAGTGCCATATCTTCGGTCATCGGCTCGCTGACGAACGAGATGCCAGTGGTCCAGCGCGGCGCACCCCCAACTGGTCCCA
>JANYFF010000168.1 GCA_025362825.1 Polaromonas sp.
GTGAAGCGGTGCTCCACCGACAGGGCTACATAGCCTGTTGCTGTCGAGGCCGCGACACCGCTCAGAGCAACGGTGACATTCGTTTGGATCAGAGGGAAATCACGGAACCACTCAACGACCACCGAGTAGAGCGTTTGCTTACGGAACAGGCCGAGGTTGCCATCGATGGCAACCAGGACGATCACGCCGCCGACGACTTGCAGCATCGTCCCAGTGAGCTTGTTGATGAAAACGGCTTGTGCCGGGAACAACTGCAGGGCAGCGTAGTGGCACGCGATGATTGGCAAGAGTGCTAGCACTGGCCAGGCGCGCGACAGCCACGGCAGGAAGAGCTTGGCTCTTGCCATCGTAGTCCTAACTCAATGTCCAGAGCAGCCAAAGCGGCTCGATAAGCTGAACCTGCTCGATATGCTGGGCATCGAATCCTCCTGGAAGTGGCTTGCAGCCATGTGTTTGCTGTTTTCGAACGCGTTAATCGTATCTCGATCTTCTAGCAGATCCAGCAAAGCTTGAATCGCGGTGACAAGCGCCTGAACGGGATTCCCGCCTTCGCGGGAATGACTAAAGCTGGCGGGTGAGCAGTTTCGGCATCGAATAGGCCTTCAGCCCAAGTTAAACGGGCTCGGCGAGCTATTAATTAGATAGCACCGATTAATTCACCCAGCGCTGACACCTGCAGGAGCCGGCTGTTTATGACCGCAGGCGGACACTGCAGGCAGTCGAATAAAATCAGGCAAGTCCCCTCCACCCCAGGCGGCATCCCCTCGATGCCGTTTTTTTATTGCCCCCATGACCGAAGCTGCCACCCCCACCCCTGAAGCCACCAAAGTCTTCCCGCCTACGCCGGGGCTTGACAGCTTGGCCAAATCCTTCGAGCCCGCCGCGATAGAGGCTCACTGGGGCCCGCTGTGGGAGCAGAGCGGCCAGTACGAGCCGACGCTGGATGCGGCCAAACCCTCGTTTGCCATCCAGTTGCCGCCGCCCAACGTCACGGGCACGCTGCACATGGGTCACGCCTTCAACCAGACCATCATGGATTCGCTCACGCGCTACCACCGCATGAAGGGCGACAACACGCTGTGGGTGCCTGGCACCGACCATGCCGGCATCGCCACGCAAATCGTGGTCGAGCGCAAGCTGCAGGGCGAAGGCAAAAGCCGGCATGACCTGGGCCGCAAGAACTTCGTCGCCAAGGTCTGGGAGTGGAAGGAAGAATCCGGCACCACCATCACGCGCCAGATGCGCCGCATGGGCGACTCGGTGGCCTGGAAGCACGAGTACTTCACCATGGACCCGAAGATGTCCAAGGTCGTTACCTCGACCTTTGTGCAACTGTATGAGCAGGGCCTCATTTACCGCGGCAAGCGGCTCGTGAACTGGGACCCGATCCTTAAATCCGCGGTGTCTGACCTCGAAGTTGAAAGCGAGGAAGAAGACGGCTTTATGTGGCACATCCGCTATCCGCTGGCGGACGGCACGGGCGACCTGACGGTGGCCACCACACGGCCTGAAACCATGCTGGGCGACGTGGCAGTGATGGTGCACCCTGAAGACGAGCGCTACACCCACCTGATTGGAAAACTTGTGAAGCTGCCGCTATGCGACCGCGAGATTCCGGTGATTGCCGACGACTATGTGGACAAGGCCTTTGGCACCGGCGTCGTCAAGGTCACGCCAGCGCATGACACCAACGACTATGCCGTCGGCCAGCGCCACAAGCTGCCGATCATTGGCGTGCTCACGCTGGACGCGGCAATCAACGACAACGCGCCCGAAAAATACCGCAGAATGGACCGCTTTGTCGCCCGCAAGGAAGTCGTCAAGGACCTCGAAGCGCAGGGCTTTCTGGTTGAAGTCAAAAAGCACAAGCTGATGGTGCCGCGTTGCGCGCGTACCGGCGCGGTGGTCGAGCCGATGCTGACCGACCAGTGGTTTGTGGCGATGAACAAGGTCAGAGAAAAAGACCAGAAAATCGAAAACGACACAGGCGTCGTGGGCAAATCAATCGCGCAAAAAGGACGCGATGCAGTCAGCAGCGGCGACGTCAAATTTGTGCCCGAGCAATGGGTCAATACCTACAACCAATGGATGAACAACATCCAGGACTGGTGCATATCGCGCCAGTTGTGGTGGGGCCACCAGATACCGGCCTGGTATGACGAAGACGGCAAGGTCTATGTCGCCGCCAACGAAGAAGAAGCACAACAGCAGGCGCCAGGCAAAACGCTGACTCGCGATGAAGATGTACTCGACACCTGGTATTCGTCTGCGCTGGTGCCCTTCTCTTCACTCGGCTGGCCTGAAAAGACCAAAGAGCTGGACTTGTTCTTGCCATCGAGCGTGCTGGTGACAGGCTACGACATCATCTTCTTCTGGGTCGCCCGAATGATCATGATGACGACGCACTTCACCGGGCAGGTGCCTTTCAAACACGTCTACATCCAAGGCCTGGTGAAGGATGCCCAAGGCAAGAAGATGAGCAAGTCTGAAGGCAATGTGCTGGACCCAGTTGACCTGATTGACGGCATTGAACTGGCACCGCTGCTCGACAAA
>JANYFF010000195.1 GCA_025362825.1 Polaromonas sp.
GTCTTTCATGCCGCGGTTTGAAAGCACGATGAATTGGGCGACCAGCCTGGCCAGTGCCCAGGGCGGCTTTGTGGCCTCTGCCGATGACCTCACGCTCGACGCCGCCATAGACGTGCTGACTGCCGCCGATATGCTGGAACGTGCGGGCCTCGCTACGCAGCAAACGACCTTGTCCGGCCGGCTGCTTGAAGCCGCATGGTCGCTGGTAGGCGTTGCTGCAGCGCAAATGCCTGACCAGCGTCTGACCTGGGGCACCGGGCTGACCAGTGAGCTGGGCGCAAGCATGGAGGCGCCGGTGCTGGCGCTTGAATTGGCAGTCGCACGCATAGCGCTGATCTGGGCGGCGACATCGGCCTATCCCACCGATATTCTTTTTACCGCTCAGGTCGACCGGCTCGTCGTGCTCGAAGGCTTTCAGTCAGACCCGCTGGCGCATGCGCTGCGGCAGCATTTTGGTGAACGGGCCAGCACGCTCAAACTCGACGCCTTTGCGGCGCAGGGCACGCTGGCGCTGCATCAAGTGCTAGATGCTGAGGACGAAGCGCACCGCGCTGCGGCTTGTGCAATGGCGCACCTGGCACAGGGGCGCAGCCCGGTCGCGCTGATTGCGCAGGACCGGGTGCTGACGCGCCGGGTTCGCGCGATGCTGGCCGAGCGCGGTGTGGCGCTGCGTGATGAAACCGGCTGGAAGCTGTCCACCACCCGCGCGGCAGCCACACTGATGAGCCTGCTGCGCGCGCTGCCGTGGGACGCATCTACGGATGCTGTGCTCGACTGGCTTAAAAACGCGCCGGCGTTTGATGCCGGTGCTGTCACGCGCGCGGAAGTCGCCCTTCGGAAAACCGGCGTGCGTCACTGGCGCTCGATGCCTGCGGCGCACCCTGATCTTCAAGCCATCAGCCTGCAGGTGGTTGGTGTGCGCGACGCCTTGCAGCGCAGCCGGCCGCTGACGACCTGGCTGCGCGATGTGCGTTCGGCGCTGCAGTCTGCCGGCCAGTGGGAGCCACTGCTGCAGGATGCCGCCGGCCAGCGCGTGCTGGAGGCCCTCCGTCTGCCGGAGCGCAGCGAGTCGGCATTGCCCGCCGCGCTTCGCATGAGCCTGCAGGACTTCACGACCTGGGTCAACCAGGCGCTGGAGTCGGCCAGCTTTTCGCCCGTCCATCCACCCGAAGCGCAGGTCGTCATCCTGCCGCTCAGCCAGTTGCTGGGCCGGCCGATGCAGGCTGTGGTCTTGCCGGGCTGCGACGAGCAGCGCCTGCCGGTATCGCCGGAGCCACCGGGCATGTGGACACCCGCGCAACGTGCGCTCCTGGGCCTGCCGTCTCGGGCAGATGCTGCGGCGGCGCAGCGCACCGCTTGGCACTACACGCTGGGTATGCCGCATATCGACGTGCTGTGGCGTGCAAGTGAGGGGGGCGAGCGTCTTATGCCCAGTGGCTTTGTGCAGGAACTGTTGCTGCAGCGGGCGCCGCCACTGGCGCCTGACCCGAGGCTGGCTCGCAGCGTGCCGACGCAGCCCACGCCTCGACCCGTGCCCATGGGTGACGCGCTGCCGGTGACCCGCCTTTCAGCCAGCGCCTACGAAGACCTGCGGCGCTGCCCTTATCGGTTCTTCGCGTTGCGGCAGCTTCGTCTTCAGGAGTCCGAAGAGCTTGAAAGCGAGCTGGGCAAGCGCGATTTCGGCAACTGGCTGCATACCTTGCTGCATCACTTCCATTTGGCATTAAAACAGTCTCAAGCCCCCGATTTTCCTGCGCGTATAGCTATGATTAACATAGCAGCAGAGACAGCGACACTGGAGCTTGGCCTGAGCGACAGCGAGTTTCTGCCGTTTGCGGCCATCTGGCCGCGTGTGCGTGAGGGCTATCTGCAATGGCTGGTGGCGCATGAAGCCGACGGCGCGCAGTTTGTCGAAGGCGAGGTCTGGAAAGACATGCCGCTGGGCGCCACCACGCTGATTGGCAAGATAGACCGCATCGACCTGTTGGCCGACGGCAGCCGCATGGTGATGGACTACAAAACCGAGGCCACCGGCACAACCCGGGAGCGCATAAAAGACGCCCGCGAAGACACGCAACTGGCCTTCTACGCGGCTCTGCTGGCCGACGACACGCTGGCTGCAGCTTATGTGAATCTGGGTGAAAAAGAACCTACCCGTACCTATGCGCAGCCGGACATTGTGGACCTGCGTGATGAACTCATTGACAGCGTGCTGACCGACATGGCCCGCATTGCCGCCAGTACGATTCTGCCGGCCTTGGGCGAGGGAAAGGCCTGCGAATATTGCTCTGCCAGAGGACTGTGCCGGAAAGATTTTTGGTCATGAACGCCGCTTACGAACACAACGGCCAGCAGGTCACTGCAGAGGCTTTCTACGCCATCGCCTGTGACCCGCGCCGCAGCGTGGCGGTCGAGGCCTGCGCCGGTGCCGGCAAGACGTGGATGCTGGTGTCGCGCATGCTGCGGGCTCTGCTGGAGGGGCAGAACGGCCATGAGGTGCAGGCGCATGAAATCCTGGCCATCACCTTCACAAAAAAAGCCGCTGGCGAGATGCGCGAGCGGCTGTATGAGTGGCTGGAAAAATTTGCGCATGCCGACGACGAAACTCTGCAGCGTGAGCTGGTCATGCGCGGTGTTATGAGCCAAAAAGGCCCGCAGGCCAGCAAATACCAGCGTGAGCTGCTATCAAATTTATACCAACGCATTTTGTCTGAAGGCCGCCCGGTGCAGATACGCACCTTTCACAGCTGGTTTGCCGCGCTGCTGCGAAGTGCGCCGGTCGCCACCCTGCAACACCTGGGGCTGCCGGTCAACTATGAACTGCTGGAGGACGACGCGCCGGCCCGCGCATTGGTCTGGCGCCGGTTTTATGCCGCGCTGGTCCAGGACGCTGCGCTCAAGGCCGATTTTGAGGCCGTCGTGATGGCGCACGGCCGCTCGCAGGCCGACAAGGCGCTGCAGGGCGCGCTCGACAAACGTACCGAGTTTTTGCTTGCCGATGAAGCCGGTGTGTTGGACGACTCGGTGCAGCATTTCAGCGTGCACTTTCCGGAGTTTGCCGGTCTCGGTCATCCTGACGAGCTGTGCAGCGCGCATCCGCCCAGTCGCGAGCTGTTGATGACAGCAGCCGGTGCGCTGGGACGCGCTGCGGCGCCCACGTATTCTGCAAAAGGCGGCGAACTGGAGACGGCCCTGACCAACAGCGACACGGCCGCAGTGCTGCTGGCGCTGCTGACCGAGAAGGGAACGATCCGGAAATTCGGCGAAAAAATCACCGGTATTGCCTTGATCCGCGAGGCGCAGGAACTGGCACTGCGCATGCTCGCAGCGCGGCAGCAGTGCGAAGCCTGGGATTACCAGCAGCGCATGGCGCGCCTGTCACGGCTGCTGATTGCCGAATTCACGGCGCTCAAGCGCGAGCATGGCTGGGTGGACATGAACGACGTCGAGCGGGCAGCCTTGGTGCTGCTCGGCGACCCGGTGCTGTCGGGTTGGATGCAGGAACGACTCGATGCCAGGGTGCGCCACCTGATGATTGACGAGTTCCAGGACACCAACCCGCTGCAGTGGCAGGCGCTGTCGGCATGGCTGGGCAGCTATGGCGGCGCGGGCCGGGCGCCCAGTGTTTTCATCGTCGGCGACCCGAAGCAGAGCATTTACCGCTTTCGACGCGCCGAGCCGCAGGTGTTTATTGAGGCCAAAAAATTCATGCAAGAGGCCCTGGGCGGTGATTTACTGGCCTGTGACCACACGCAGCGCAACGCCGCGGCAGTGATCACCGCAGTCAATGCCGTGATGGGGCAGGCGCACGACCAGGACGGCTACGAAGGCTTTCGGGCGCATACCACGGCCTCCGCCGCGCCGGGCCAAGTTGTGCGCTTGCCCGTGATTCCACGGGACACCGCTGACGGTGATGCCGCACAGAACAGCGGCTGGCGCGACAGCTTGACGACGCCCCGCGAGCTGCCCGAAGAAACCCTGCGCACGCGTGAAGCCCGGCAGGCCGCAGCCTGGATCGCCGCGCAGATCGAAGGTGGCCTGAAGCCGGCAGAAGTCATGGTGCTGTCGCGTAGGCGCGCCGGGCTGATGCCGCTGCAAAACGAGTTGCGCGCATTGCATGTCGCGGCGCAGGTGGGCGAAAAGACCGAGCTGATTGACTGCTGCGAAGTGCTCGACATCGTGGCCCTGCTCGACGCCCTGGTGTCGCCGCAACACGACCTGTCACTGGCCCGCGCGCTGCGTTCGCCGCTGTTCGGCTTGGCCGACGAAGACCTGGTGCAACTGGCACTGGCCAAAGGCGATAGCAAGCGCTCATGGTTTGAGGTGCTACAAAAATCAGAGCTGCCTGCGCCCGTATTCCGGGGGCTGGCGGCCACTTTGACCAAATATAAGGGCTGGGTAGACCAGTTCCCACCGCATGATGCGCTGCAACTGGTTTACCACGATGGTGATGTGCTGGCGCGTTTTGGCGCCGCCGCGCCGGCGGCCAGCCGCGTCACGGTGCTGGCCAATTTGCGCGCGCTGCTGAATGTGGCGCTGCAAATTGATGGCGGGCGCTACATCACGCCTTATGCCTTTGTGCGGGCGCTCAAGGCCGGTGGTCTGCAGGCGCCTGCGGCCGTCAACCCCGAGGCGGTGCGTCTGCTGACGATTCATGGTGCCAAGGGCCTGGAAGCGAAAGCCGTGCTGCTGCTGGATACCGACACCCCCGAACGCAATGCCGACAGCATGAGCGTGTTGGTCGACTGGCCCGGCGCAGCGCCTGCACCCGTCAAATTTGCCTTTCTAGTCAGCGAGAGCCGGCCGCCGGCCTGCGCCGTTGAAACGCTGGCCGCCGAGCAGGCTGCGAGGGCACGCGAGGAGCTCAACGCGCTGTATGTGGCCACGACACGCGCCCGCAACATCCTGGCCGTTTCGTCCATCGCGCCGCACCGCGAAACTGTCCAGAGCTGGTGGCAGCGCCTTTACCCGGTGGCGGGCGAGACGGCTGTCGAAATGCCTTTTGTGGGCGTGAGCTTGGACGGCAGCGCTGCCAGTGAGCACCTGTTTTATCTGCCTGAACTCCCCGAACTGCCACCTTCTTGCCGCCTGGAGGCTCTGGCACAGTCTGACGCCAGCCTGGAGGCGACCGACAAGGAAAGGGCCAGCACCGGCAATGCCATGCACAGGCTGCTGGAGTGGAGCGGCGCAGAAGCCGTCTGGTCGCCCGCGCAGCAGGCCGCAGTCCGCCGCGAATTCGACCTCGCGCCTTCCCAATTGGCGGAGGCGCTGGCCATGGCCCGCCGAATTCGTGCGGGTGAAGCCGCATGGGCCTGGGACGACCAAGCACTGGCCTGGCAGGGCAATGAGGTCGAGCTGGTGCACGAGGGGAAGAGCTTTCGCCTGGACCGCCTGGTGCAACGGCGCGGCTCGATATCAGACGAGGCAGGGCACTGGTGGGTGCTGGATTACAAATCGGCAAACCAGCCAGCGCGCCAGACTGAACTGGTCGCGAAAATGCACAGCTACGTACGGGCAGTCCGGGCCCTGTATCCGGGGGCACAGGTCAGGGCTGCTTTTTTGACGGGCGCCGGCACGCTGCTTGATGTTGCTTCAGCTTCCGATTGAAGATTTTGGGCAACCGAACAAGCAAAACGCCCGCAACAGCAAGCGTTTTTACAGCGGGTGTCAGGCAATGCCCAATGAAGGCTTAACGGCGATTTGGGTCGTTGGGCGCGCGGTCTGCACGATTGGGTACGCCATCACCGTCCCGGTCCCAGGCGCCACGGCGGTATTCCCAGCGGCCATTGTTTTCACGCCATTCCGGTGCGCGGTAGGCATACCCGGGACGGGCACGTACCCAGACGCCGCGCACCCACATATGACGGTGGCCACGCCACTCATAGTGTCCGGGTGACCATACACGATGATGACGCGGAGCAGGAACCACCTCAACGCGGGCTGGGGGCGGTGGTCCGTACTGCACATTGATGATGGACTGGGCCTGCGCAACGGCAGGCAAAGTCATGGTCCCGAAAGACAGCACGGCTGCGGCGCCGGCTACCAATGCAAACTTCTTCATATGAACTCTTCATAAGTGACTGGAGATTTCATACTGAGCGCTGACGGTAAATCCCTTGTAAGCACGACGCGAAGTCTTGTGTAAGGTTGTGTCGGCGGGCGGGTGTGAATCTAGTCCGTGCCTTGTTGGCGCGCCAAAATGCACCTGTTTTCATGAACGGTAGTTGGCCGACTGCAATAATCAGGGCACTGGCTAAACAGGTAGAACTTTTCACTGCCAGTGTTTGTGATTTTCCGAAAAAACTAGCCTTTTAGCCCTGCACGCTCTGGATTATGGGCGTACTGCGCTACTTAAAGCATAGCAAACACCTTCTGCGATCACCTATTAGCGATCAGGGCGGCTTTGCACACATGGATATTTTTTGAACACCAACGATTCCCCACCCCAAGGCCTTTGGCCTTCTCAACCACTGCGCATTGCTGTGATAGGCGGCGGTCCTGCCGGCCTGATGGCTGCCGAGGTGCTTGCAGGTGCCGGGCCGGCTGTCTCTGTTGACGTGTACGACGCCATGCCGTCCGTAGGGCGCAAGTTTCTGCTGGCAGGCAGGGGCGGCCTGAACCTGACGCATTCTGAACCGCCTGAGTACCTCGTGAAGCGTTATGGCGACCGCCAGCCGCAACTGGAGCCATTGCTGGATGGTTTCGGGGCTGCCCAGCTCCGTACTTGGGCAGACGGGCTGGGCATTCAAACCTTTGTTGGCAGCTCCGGGCTGGTGTTTCCCGCCGACATGAAGGCCGCGCCGCTGCTGCGGGCGTGGCTGCACCGCTTGCGCGGCAGCGGCGTGCAGTTTTTCATGCGACATCGCTGGCTCGGCTGGACAGACGACGGCGCATTGCAATTTGCCGCGCCTGCCGGCGAGGCGTTGGTGCATGCCGACGCGGTGGTGCTTGCGCTGGGCGGCGGCAGTTGGGCACGGTTGGGCTCTGATGGTGCCTGGATGCCTTTGCTGGCCGCGCGCGGTGTGGAGGTGGCGCCCTTGCGCCCGTCAAATTGCGGTTTTGACATTGCCGCGACACGGCCAGCTGACGATGTCGCGCCGGATGTCGAAAGCCGCCGCAGCTTCCTGAAGGAGCTGATAGGGCAAGCAGAGCCTGCGCGGCCGGGCTGGACAACGCATTTTTCAGACCGTTTTGCAGGTCAGCCCTTCAAGTCGGTGGCGATCAGCTTCACCGACTCGCTGGGCCGCAGCTTCAGTCGCAAGGGAGAATTCGTTGCCACAGCCACTGGCGTGGAAGGCAGCCTGGTCTATGCTGCCTCAGGCTTGTTGAGGGATGAAATCGAACGCACAGGCAGCGCTACTTTCCTGCTCGACCTGTTGCCCGGCAAGTCGCCGGAGCAGGTACTGGTTGAAGTGCGGCACCCGCGCGGGTCGCGCTCGCTGTCCAGCCACCTGAAAAGCCGGCTCGGTCTGGAGGGTATCAAGGCTGCCGTGCTGCATGAAATGCTGGACAAGGACGGTATGAATGACCCGGTCAGGCTGGCCCATGCCATCAAAGCGCTGCCTGTCACGCTAGTCGCCGCCCGACCGCTGGACGAGGCGATCAGCAGCGCCGGTGGCGTGGTGTTTAACGCCCTAAATGCCAATTTACAACTCAAGACGGTGACTAACCCCAAAGCGCCGGTGTTCTGCGCCGGCGAGATGCTGGACTGGGAGGCACCGACCGGTGGCTACCTGCTGACGGCATGCTTTTCATCGGGTTTTGCAGCTGGACGCGGCGTTCTGGAACATTTTGGGCTGGGGCAGTCGACCGACCCGGACAGCGCATCGCCAGCGCCGTAAACCACCGCACCTGTAAACGCTGGGCGCAGCGAAAGGTCAATTTCTGGCAGCGGCGCGCCCGCATACAATCGCAAGCTGTGTCCGCTGGCTGCAGCCGGACTGCTTGTTCCCCGTGTAGTTACCAATAATTTGTGGAGTTCGCCGTGTTCATTTCTTCTGCCTTTGCCCAAACCGCACCTGCCGCTGCTTCGGGCGGTGACATGATGTCATCGTTGACGGGCATGCTGCCGCTGGTGCTGATGTTTGTGGTGCTGTATTTCGTCATGATTCGCCCGCAGATGAAAAAGCAAAAAGAGCACCGCACCATGATTGAGGCGCTCGCCAAAGGTGATGAAGTCGCCACCGCGGGTGGCCTGCTCGGCAAGGTCACCAAACTAGGTGACGTTTACCTGACGCTTGAACTCACGCCCGGCATTGAAGTCCAGTTGCAGCGCAGTGCGATCGTGCAGGTGTTGCCCAAGGGCGCCATCAACATTAGCAAGTAAATCTGCATATGGCCTTCCAGTTGGCCATAGACCTGCAGTGCAGTTGCCGAGCAGCAATGTTGGCTGCCGGTTCTGCCTGACGAGGCTGCAGTCCCTGCATTCCCAAGCTTTACCGTTCACCCGTTCACCAGGAACAGCATTCTCATGAATCGTTATCCGGTCTGGAAATACGTCGTCATTGCCATCGCCTTGCTGGTGGCCATTCTGTACACCTTGCCCAACTTTTTTGGCGAAGCGCCTGCCGTGCAGGTGTCCAGCAGCAAATCCGCCACCAAGGTGGACGCCACCACTGTGACCCGGGTGGAGCAGGCTCTGAAAGACGCCAAAATCGTGCCCGACGCGATCACGCTTGAAGGCAGTTCGGTCAAGGCGCGCTTTAACGACACCGACACCCAGCTCAAGGCCAAGGATGCGGTGCAAAAAGCACTGGCGTCAGACACCGGCGAATCAGGCTATGTCGTGGCACTTAATTTGCTGTCACGTTCACCATCGTGGCTGACGGCGTTGCATGCGGCGCCCATGTACCTGGGGCTGGATTTGCGCGGCGGCGTGCACTTCATGCTGCAGGTTGACATGCAGGCTGCGCTAACCAAAAAGGCTGAATCGCTGGCGGGCGACCTGCGCCTGTCGATGCGTGAAAAGAATATTCGCCACAGCGGCATTGCCCGCAACGGCCAGGCCATTGAAATCCGCTTTCGTGACAGCCCTACCCTGCAGGCTGCGAAAAACCTGATCCAGGATCAGTTGCCGGATTTGCAGACGACTGATACGCCTGAGGGCGCCGAATACAAGCTGGTTGCCACCATCAAGCCGGAAGCCGCGCGCCGCATCCAGGATCAGGCCCTTAAGCAGAACATCGTCACGCTGCACAACCGGATCAATGAACTGGGCGTCGCCGAACCGGTGATCCAGCAGCAGGGCGCGGACCGCATCGTGGTTCAGTTGCCAGGCGTGCAGGACACGGCCAAGGCCAAGGACATCCTGGGGCGTACCGCCACGCTTGAAATGCGCTTGGTGGATGACAGCGCCGAGGGTCGCGCTGCAGAGAACAACAGCGGCCCCGTGCCCTTCGGCGCCGAGCGCTACCTTGAGCGTGATGGCCGCCCCGTGATTGTCAAAAAACAAGTCATCATCACTGGTGAAAACCTCACCGATGCGCAGCCAGGGTTCGATTCCCAGAACCAGCAGCCCAAGGTTGACCTGACGGTCGATGCCAAGGGCGGCCGCATCATGCGCGACACCAGCCGCGAAAACCTGAAGAAACGCATGGCCATCCTGCTGTTTGAAAAAGGCAAAGGCGAAGTGTTGACGGCGCCTGTCATTCAGGGCGAACTTGGCAACCGCTTCCAGATTTCGGGCTCCATGAGCGTGTCCGAAGCCAATGACCTGGCCCTTTTGCTGCGTGCCGGCTCACTGGCCGCACCCATGGAAATCATTGAAGAGCGCACGATTGGCCCAACGCTTGGTGCTGAAAATATCTCCAAGGGCTTTCACAGCGTGACCGTCGGCTTTGCCGTGATTGTGGTGTTCATGGCCTGTTACTACATGCTGTTCGGCATGATTTCCGGCATTGCACTGGCGGTGAATTTGCTGCTTCTGGTGGCCGTGCTGTCCATGCTGCAAGCCACGCTGACCCTGCCCGGTATGGCCGCCATGGCACTGGCGCTCGGTATGGCGATCGACTCCAACGTGCTGATCAATGAGCGGGTGCGCGAGGAGCTGCGCATGGGTGCCTCGCCGCAGGCGGCCATTCATTCGGGTTATGAGCGTGCCTGGGCGACCATTCTTGATTCGAACATCACCACGCTGATTGCCGGTCTGGCGCTACTGGCTTTTGGCTCGGGGCCGGTGCGCGGCTTTGCGGTCGTGCATTGCATCGGCATCATGACCAGCATGTTCTCAGCGGTGTTCTTCTCGCGTGGTCTGGTCAACCTTTGGTACGGTCGGCAGAAAAAGCTCAAGTCGGTATCGATTGGTACGGTCTGGCGTGCGACGCCAGCCGAGGGTGGCGACACCGGCAAAAATGCCGTGTCGACTCGTTGAGCCCACGCAAAAGAACAGGAAACAGCAATCATGGAATTCTTCAAGATACGCAAAGACATCCCGTTTATGCGGCACGCGCTCATATTCAACGCGATCTCCTTCATCACCTTTGCGCTCGCAGTGTTCTTCCTGTTTTCCAGGGGCCTGCACCTGTCCGTAGAATTCACGGGCGGCACCGTCATGGAAGTCGCCTACACCCAGGCGCCAGATGTTGAAAAGCTGCGCACAACGGTGGCCGGGCTGGGTTTTGCCGACGTGCAGGTGCAAAATTTTGGTACGTCACGTGATGTGATGATCCGGCTGCCGGCCCAGAAGGGCGTGAGCACGGCACAGCAAAGCGACAAGGTCATGCTTGCCCTGAAGACGGCCGACCCGCAGGTGGTCTTGCGGCGAACCGAATTCGTCGGCCCCCAGGTTGGCGAGGAGCTGGCGCATGACGGCCTGAAAGCACTGGGGATGGTGGTGCTTGGCATCATGGTTTACTTAGCTTTTCGCTTTGAATGGAAATATGCTGTCGCGGCCATCATTGCCAACCTGCACGATGTGGTGATCATTCTCGGTTTTTTTGCATTTTTCCAGTGGGAGTTTTCACTGTCGGTGCTGGCCGCCGTGTTGGCGGTGTTGGGCTATTCCGTCAATGAGTCAGTGGTGATTTTTGACCGTATACGTGAAAATTTCAGGCGTTACCGCAAGATGGACACGGTGCAGATTATTGACAACGCCATTACCTCGACCATCAGCCGGACCATCATTACGCACGCTTCAACCCTGATCATGGTGTTGTCGATGTTGCTGTTCGGCGGTGCGACCTTGTTTTACTTTGCGCTGGCGCTGACCATTGGTATTTTGTTTGGTATCTACTCGTCTGTGTTCGTGGCCGCGGCGATTGCCATGTGGCTGGGCATCAAGCGTGAGGACCTTGCCAAGGCGGGTGTGAAAAAAGAAGAAGACCCGAACGACCCGAACGCAGGCGCAACGGTGTAGGCTCTGCAATAACTACCCAAATCGTTTGTGGCTGCCAACAATACAAAAAACAGTCTTCTGGCCAGGCAGGCCCGTGAGTTGTTCACGGAGCAGGCAGTCGATGGGTTGCCTGACCTTTCCA
>JANYFF010000343.1 GCA_025362825.1 Polaromonas sp.
AACAAACCCGGCGCCAGCGGAAACCTCGGCGCGCGGCAGGTCGCATCTGCATTGCCGGATGGGTACACGCTTCTCATGGCAATCAACACCTTCACCATGACACCGGCCATCTATAAGACAGTGCCTTTCGATGCAGTCGCCGACTTTGCGCCGGTGGCCAAGCTCGCAGAGGCCGGTTATACCTTTGCCGTGAATTCAGCCGTTCCCGCGAAGGACATGGCCTCGCTGATCAATTATCTTAAGCAAAACGATGGAAAGCTGAACTATGGCACGCCGGGCAATGGCACACCGCATCACCTGGCAATGGAGTTATTCAAATCCAACGCAGGGGTCAACGTGCTGCATGTCCCTTACAAGGGTATTCAGGGTGCACTGACTGACTTGATGGGAGGCCAGGTGCAGCTGATGTTTGCCACGGTTCACTCGATGCGACCGGCTATCGAATCAGGCAAGGTGCGCGCGCTGGCTGTTACCGGGCAAACGCGCAATCCTCTATCCCCAGACGTCCCAACTTTCGGCGAACAAGGAATTACCTACCTGGACAGCATCGATGCTTGGTATGCAGTTTTAGCCCCAGCCCGTACGCCAGGGGATCTGGTTGCGCGTTTAAATCGCGACTTCGTCGAAGTGATGAAATTGGATGAGGTGAAATCAGCATTGGCCAAACAGGGCATCGCGGTTAAAACGTCTTCGCCTGATCAACTGGCCACCATCATCACAAGCGACCTGACGCGTTGGAAAAAAGTCGTCATCGAAGCCAAAATATCCGCAGACTGAGCCGTGCACATAACCAGGTTTGACGAGGTGATCTATGCGATAAGCGGGGTCGTCTATCCAAAAAAACTCACAGTCCAGCCGGGGATTGTAAATTTTGAAAGCTGAGTAACAACATGACACCGCTCCCCCCTGTATTGATCGATATATACAACCATGTGATGCCTCTGCGCTACCTTGAGGCGCTCAAGGTACACGGCAAGGACCCAGGTATGGTCAAGCGCATGACCAATTTGACGATGTTGTGGGACATCGAGGCGCGTGTACAAATGCTTGAAAAATGGCCGCATGTCCAGCAGGTGCTTAGCCTTTCCGTACCGTCACCCGAAATGCTGGGAGGACCAGACCTGTCGCCAGAACTTGCAAGAATCGCCAACGATGGCATGGCTGAAATGTGCAGAAAGTGGCCGCATAAGTTTCCTGCATTTGTAGCATCGTTACCGATGAATAATCCGTCTGCAGCTTTGGTAGAGATGGATCGAGCTATCGACAAGCTCGGCGCTCGTGGCGTTCAGATCCTTACCAACGTCAACGGCCGAGCACTGGATCATCCAGAATATTTCCCGATTTTTGAGCGGATGGCATTGCACCATAAATTACCCATCTGGATGCACCCGGTGCGGCCCGCTAGCAAAGCCGATTATGCGGATGAAGACAAGTCAAAGTATGAAATCTGGCAGGTCCTCGGCTGGCCCTTCGAGAGTAGCGTTGCCATGGCACGAATGGTGTTTTCGGGCCTGTTTGACCGCCTGCCGGATCTGAAGTTAATTACGCATCATTGCGGTGGAATGATCCCGTATTTTGGTGGGCGAGCGGAGACCCTTTGGGCGCAACTTGGATCGCGAAGCGCTGACGGCGCAGAAGCGAACGTACTCAAGGATCTGAAAAAGGCGCCGATTGACTACTTCAAAATGTTTTACGGCGATACCGTTCTCAACGGGTCAACAGCAGCCTTGAAATGTGGGCTCGATTTTTTCGGTCCAGACCACGTTGTGTTTGCTAGCGACTGTCCCTTTGACCCTGAAGGTGGCCCCATGTTCATTCGGGAAGGTATCCGGTCAGTACAAGAGGCGGGCCTCTCCGTCGCAGATCTTCAAAAAGTCTGCTGTGGCAACGCCTTTTCGCTCATGCGACTTCTGAAATAAGACAAAGCGTCATGTATTGGGTAGATTTGCCGTTTAATTTTTCTCTTCAGGCTTGGCGCAACTGGTCAATCTGAGTTCCTAATCAACAATGGTGCCGTCAGTCGGATATTCTTGAGGCGACAGCCGTACGAATTGAACCAGTGCCAGCCATATTGGCGAGGCATTCCTCAACGTACTTTTACTAGGAGTCGAATTGGGAGCCTTCAAGCTTCATACCTTGACGTACTTTATTCACGGCGGTCAAAGTTATCCTATGTAATTTAAGTCGTAAATAGCCATCCAGTACTCATGCTGGCTCCCGACGTTTTAATTTCGCAACAGTTGCATTCATGATCGTAAACAGCCCCAAACCTCTTACTCCATACCCTTGCCGATCGGTGAGCGCTACTACCATTAGGCGTTCCAGCTACATGCGATGTGATGGTGGTAGTCTGGCTTTATTACAAAAGCTTGAGGATTGACGCCTGCGCCAAGTAGGAGCTTGTCGGTCGATACGCTCGGCGCGATTTTCGGTAGGTCCGGACAATCGGTCCTCGAGTGGGAAGAACGTAAAGCCAAGCCTTGGGCGTCGCAGCTGCCAGCAGTCCGAGCCATGCGAAGATGGCAGACGCGTTATCGCCCCGAAATTGAATGTCGCCCATCAACTTGACATCGCACAACTTTTTGTGACCGGGCCTTTGACCCCTGTCGAAACTACTCTGTACGCCTGACATCTATTAGCCGCTTCGTTGACTGTATCAACATGTGTTCGCTAGATGCTTACAGTTATCCACCATTCGTGGTGGTCATACGGCTTCTCGATGCGGTGAAATTGAAGCATTTAATTTGCGCAGGCGCAAAAATAGCGGCCTCATTTACTGACTATTATTTTTTCGGATATTTACCGGCGAGTTCTCTTGGGGCTCAAATGCTGTCTCCGGGTGTCTACCGGAGTGGTCTTTGCTGCAGTTTTCGCATAAAAAACGAATTTATTCCTTGAACGAGCGGCATTACGGCATTTGTCTTGCTGAACGTTCAGAGTGGATACACCTGTCGTGCAAATACTTTGCTTAATGCTGAAATTTCTGCTAACCACGCCCGTCACCGCTGACGGGTGAACCTTCAAGGCGTTAACGCAGCGTGTTCGTGGATGACGTACGGTGTCGAGTAGCTCGAAAGAATTTCCTCGGCGCGTTGCTTCGCCGCAGGCGTCGCATCGTACAAGGTGAGTGTGGTGCGCAGGCCGCTCCCGCTGGTGTTAAGCACTTCCAGTTCCCAGCGCCCGGGAACGGTCTGCAATGCATCGTTGAAGACCCGCTTGGCGGCTTCAAGTTGCAGCAGGTGCTTGATGGGCTTGCCCACCGCCGTTAACGGTAGCTTGTCGAGCACGATGATCTCCTTGGGAACGGCAGGGCGCTCGGGGATCCGCTCAGCAGCGTAGCGCAGTAGTTCCTCTACGGTCACCTGCGCGCCCGGGTGCAGTTCGACATAAGCAATGGGCAGTTCGCCGGCGTGCGCGTCGGGCTTGCTGACCGCAGCGGCCTGCGCCACCCAGGGCGATTGGAGCAGCACGTCCTCAATGATGCGCGGCTCGATGTTGTGACCGCTGCGGATGATCAAATCCTTCTGCCGGCCGCTGATGCGGATGTAGCCGTCGGCATCCATGCTGCCAAGGTCGCCGGTGACAAAGAAGCCGTCGTTAAGGAACGCCCCCTGATCCTGTGCCGGATCTAGGTAGCCACCGGCAACGCCCGGGCCGGCCACCAGCACCATGCCGTCCTCGCCGGTCGCGCAGTCCCGCAACACCCTGCCGGCGGCATCCATCTTGACGATGCGGATCGTCTGAAAGGGAACGCGAATGCCTGAACAGCCGCGCCGGATCTCACCGTCGCGCGGGTCAACGGTGACGTGACTTGTATTCTCGGTCAGGCCGTAAGTCTGCAACGCGCGGGCGCCGGTGATCTCGACGATGCGCTGCTGAATTGCCGGCGCCATGGCGGTCGAGCCGGTAGCGAAGTAAGGTCGCAACGAGGAGATGTTCTCGGATGTCGGCGGGTTTTTGGCCAGTACCGACAGCGTGGTTGGAACGCCGGAGATCTGGGTCACACCGAAGCGCTCGACATAGCGCCAGTAGCTGGCGATGTAGCGTTTGTCGCGGGCACCGTGCATGCTCGGCACGATGGTGGTGTGGCCGTCGGCGGTTGACACCAGGCCCCGCACCAGCAGGCCGCCGATGTGGAACAGCGGGGTGTCAGACAGCACCACATCCTCGTGTGTGAAGGCTAGGCACTGGTTGGCTGCCCATTGCCGGTACACCATGCCGCCGTGCAAAACTTTGACAATCTTCGGGTGCCCCGTCGTGCCGCCGGAATGCACGTAGCAGGCGACGCTGAACCGCTGCGCCGTCGGGCGCTCGAAGCACAGCCGGTCGCCCGGATACGCAGCGGCTGTGGTTAGCAGATCGTCGGTGTGGGCCGCAGCAAAGGGGTCATGCAGGGTCCACAGCCGGGGCGGATGATCCATGCCGGCAAGCGCGGCCTGGACGTTGTTCCAGATGTCGAACCCGGGCGTCGGGCCGAGGGCCAGCACTGCCTTGGCCTTTGACGCCAGGATCAGCTCGCGCAATGAGTTGGCATCGAGCATCCAATTGATCGGGAATGGCCGCGCGGCGAGCAGGCCGCCGATCATGCTCGAGAACAGGGCCGGCACGGTCGGGCTGACGATGGCGACCACGTCGTCGGAGCCAAGGCCGCTGGCGCGCAGCAGGTTGGCGAACTGCAGGGCGTGCTGCTCCAGTTCGGCGAAGTTCCAAGTCCGGAGCGGACCATCAAGGTCGCCGTTGTTGGTGGCGTGCAATGCAACCCGCTGCGGGTCGTGCCGACACCCGTCGAGCAGGTTAAGCGCAAAGTCCCAGCGTGTGATGCGTTGGTTCAGCGGCACCTTCTCAATGGCAAGCACATCGGCTGGCGATCGCAGCGGTTCGTGGTTGCGCGGCGGCATGCTGCCCTGTGTGCTGTCGCCGGGCATAAAAGCGGCACTCATTGCCTACCCAATAGCGACAAGGTGCGTTCGGCCAAACGGACGTTTGCATAGTCAACCATCATGCCGTTGTATTTGACCGCGCCAACGCCTCGTGCTTCGCCCTCCCGAAACGCGGCCAGCAGGCCCTGTGCATATTCGATCTCCCTGGCGCTGGGCGAGAACACCTCCTGCATCACCTCGACCTGGGTCGGATGGATGGCCATTTTCCCGACGAAGCCCAGTTCGCGGGCGATCTCGCACTCGACGCGCAGTGCCGATGTATCCTTCAAGTTCATGAAGACGCCGTCGATGATCCACTGCACCCCGGCAGCGCGCGCATCGACCACCAGCTTGCTTCGCGGGTACATCAGCGCCAGGCTACGCTCGGTCCACCGACCGCCCAGGTCGACCATGAAGTCGCCTTCCTCGGCGCTTGCGATCGACACGCCGACCACGCGCGACGAAGCCCTGACGATATCAAAGGTGTTGCGCAGCCCAAGGCAGCTCTCGATCAGCGGCACGATTGCCAGACTGCCCCGGGCCACGCCTGCTTTCGCTTCAAGCGAATCGAGTTGCTCGGCCACTCTCTCAACATCCGTCGCCTCCTCGGCTTTGGGCAGGATCACGCCCATCACGTTTGTCAGACTTCTTGCCTGCGCAAGGACCGCGAGGTCGTTGTAGAAATCGCCTGCGCGCGGACTATTGACGCGCAGGTACATCGGCTTGGTCAAGCCGGCGGCAAGCGCCTCGGCGACGTTCCTTCGTGCGGCCTCCTTGGCGTCGACCGGGACCGAGTCCTCGAGGTCGAAGATCAGCGCGTCGGCCGTGCCAAGTTGCGCCTTGGCCAGCAGCTCGGGACGGCTGGCCGGCGCGAAGAGCAGTGTGCGAAACATCTGGAGGGGAGGGAGGGTCGCCATGTTTTTTCTCAGTTGGTGCCGTTCAACGGCCTTGCCATAGGGGTACACGCTTTTCAAGGAATGCTTTGGGACCCTCCTTGGCGTCGTCAGTCGTGTAAAGGAAAGACGCGAGGTCCTGCTCCAATCGGATGCCGTCCTCGAGCGCCATCTCAGCGCCACGCCGGACCGCCGCCTTGGCCGTGCGCACAGCCACCGGCGCGTTGACGGCCATCTGCTCAGCCAACGCCAGAGCCCTTGGCAGCAACTCGGCCGCGGGTACCACACACTCGACCAAGCCGAGCGCCAGTGCTTCCTGCGCATCGACAGTGCGACCGGTCAGGATCATGTCGAGCGCGCGCGGCACGCCGATGCGTCGCGACAGTCTCTGCGTGCCACCGTTGCCGGGCATCAGGCCACGCTTGATCTCGGCGAAGGCGAAGCTCGCGTTGTCGGCTGCAAATACCAGGTCGCACAGCAATGCGAGTTCTACCCCGCCGCCGATCGCCAGGCCATTAATCGCCGCCAGTATGGGCTTGTCGAAGCTGGCGATGCCTTCGCCCTGCTCCCAACGAAGACGCTTCATCTCGGCCACCGGCACATCGGCGTTGAGCTGGGCGAACTCGCGCAGGTCCATACCTGCACAAAACGCCTTGTCACCCCCACCAGTCAGCACTGCCGCGCCGATAGCGCTGTCCTGCCGCAACTCGCCGAGCGCCTGTCTAAGCTCCGCTCGCATCTGCATGTTGATGGCGTTCATTGCCGCAGGACGGTGGAGGCTGATGACCGCAACCCGGCCGTGCCGCGTCACGCCCAAGGTCTCGAATACGAAATTAGTCATTGCTCTAAGGTGATGTTGGTCTGTTTAAGAAGCAAAGTCCATTGCGCCAGCTCGCTGCGGATGCGGTCGGCCATCTCCTTCGGACTTGAACCGAGCGGTTCATAGCCGAGGTCTTGGATCCGCTTTTGCATTTCGGGGGACTGGATAACCTTGACCATGGCGGCATTCACGCGCTGAATAACCGCAGCGGGTGTCCCTGCGGGTGCCCACAGTCCCTGCCAGCCGGTCAGCTCGTAGCCGGGAACGGTTTCGGCCACCGTCGGTACGTCGGGCAGCACAGCGAGTCGCTTCGGCGAACTCACAGCGAGCACCTTGACCTTTCCTGAGCGGACGAGACCGAGTGACGCGGCCACTGGATCTAGTTTGAGCTGCACCACGCCCGCCATCAGGTCGGAATTGGTGTTGCCGCGGTAAGGTACGTGCGTCATCTGGGTGTTAGTCATGCGCTCCAGCAGCACCCCTCCGAGGTGCGCCGCCGAGCCGGGGCCGGTCGATGCGTAGTTGACGCTGCCCGGCTTGGCGCGGTTCAGCTTGAGCAACTCGCCGATGCTCTTGGGTTCGAAGTCGGCGTTGGCGATCCACATATAGCTTAGGTTCAGCGTCAGACCGATGGGAGCCAGGTCGCGTTCAGGCTGGTACGGCAACTTTTTGTACAAGGGTGGATTCATGGTCGCCACTTGATTGAAGCCATACAGCAACGTGTAGCCGTCGGGTGTCGATTTCGCCACCCGATCGGTCCCGATGATGCCGGCGGCGCCTGGCATGGTTTCGACAATCAGAGGCTGCCCGAGTTCCTCGCCGAGCGGTACGGAAATCAGGCGTGCCAATACGTCCGGACTGCCGCCTGGCGCGCTTGGTACGATGATGCGAATCGGTTTTGAAGGGTAGCCCTGCGCCTGTACGGCACACGTGCCGAAAGACAGCGCCAAGGCGGCAAGAAGCCCCAAAGCTGCACGCTTGTTGATCATCGTCAAGTCTCCATTTTTATCAGCAAAAGTGCCTCTTGGTCAGAATAGCGCAATTCCACTAGCAATTCAAGCAGTTGATTTAATCACATTCAAGATAAGATAGCCCAAACGAAAAATACAAGGCATCCTGCATGACCAAAGAGTCGACCGAGGTCACCGTGGAATCGGGTTTGAGCACTCCCGATCGCATCCTGCTAGCCGCCGAACGACTGTTTAGCGAACGCGGCATAGACGCCGTGAGCCTGCGCGAAATCACATCGGTGGCGGGCGTCAACAGCGCTGCAGCGCACTATCACTTTGGCTCCAAGGAAGTCGTGTTCAGCGTACTTTTCGCGGCGCGTGCTCGGCCGATTGCCGAGCGTCGGGAGCAGCTACTCGCCGCACTCAAGCTAGACCGGCAGGGACGCCCGAAGCTAGAGGACGTGCTGCGCGCCTTCCTGCAGCCGGCCCTTGACGCGCTCAATACGCCACAAGGCCTGGTCTTCACGATGTTGCGTGCGCGTATGGCGTTCGAGCGAGAAGAGGTGCGCCGCGAGGCGCTGGGCAAGGCCTTCGACCGGTCGAGTGAGATGGCGCTACGCGCGCTGGCCCAGGCGCTGCCCAAGCTCAAGCCGACAGAACTTTTTTGGCGCTTCCACTTTTTGCTCGGCGGGATGGTCTATACGATGGCGAACCCCGGACGAATCGAGTCGATCACGGACGGTGCGATTGATACGACCGATGCCCAAGCTGCGCTCGAGCATCTGGTGCGGTTCGCTGCGGCCGGGTTTCGCGCCCCCTAAATAACCACTCGACCTGCCATGCCCTATTTTGGACCCGACCTAACCCTTGGTGCGTTACGTGGCATCGAGGCCGACCTCGATGACGGGGTGCTGACCATTGCCCTGAATCGACCCGAACAGCGCAACGCCATGGATATTGCGCTGACGCTCGACATGGAGCGCCTGCTGGAGGCGGTCGGCCACGACCCTGCAGTGCGCGTGGTGCTACTGCGGGGCTGTGGTGCTGGCTTTTGCGCTGGCATGGACACAGCAGACTTTCTGGATGCCTCGCAGCGCGACGAGCCAGCGTTGCGCGCGGCACGCATGTCAGCCGACCATTGGCGCTTCCGTCTGCTGCGCCTGCTACCGCAGCCGGTCATCACCATGGTGCATGGCTTCTGCCATGGCGGGGCGGTCGGCATCGTCGAGGGCTGCGACATAGCCTTCGCCGCGGACGACACTGATTTTTTGCTGGCGGAGGTCGGCGGCGGCCACATTCTGGTCGGTGCGGTGGCCAAGCCGGTGTCGCGCGTGATGGCGCCGCGCGCCGCCGACTTTCACGCGCTCAGTGGCTGCTCCTTCGATGGCCGCGAGGCCGAGCGCAATGGGCTCGTCACCCGCAGCTTCCCGGCCGGAGAGCTCGAACGCGAGACGCTGGCGCTGGCCCGCGAGCTGGTCGAAAAAGATGCGCTCGTCCTGCAGTTCACCAAAGAGACGCTGCAGCATGTTGGGACGATGAGCTGGGATGCGGCGCTCAACTTCAACGCAGCCAAGCTCGCTGAACTCAAGTCGCTGCAAGCCGGCAAGCCATCGGCTCGCGCTGCAGCGGTAGAGAGCTTCCTTGCCGGCAAGAGCAAGCCTGGACTGGGCGGCTGAAGCAATGCTGCGCATTGAAGACATCGGCGACGGCATCCGCTGCATCGGCCTGGACCGCGCACCGAAGCGCAATGCGATTGGTGTGGAGATGACGCTGGCGCTGGAAGAGGTGTTGATGCGCACCCAGCACGACGCTCAGATTCATAGCCTGGTCTTCCATGGCATCGGTGGCCATTTCTGCGCGGGCATGGACATGAAGGACTTCTTCGACAGTTCCACTCGACCGCCCGAGGTGCTGCGGCGTGCGCGCGCCGCCACCGAACACTGGCGCACCCGTCTGCTGCGCGAGATGCCGCAGACCCTGATCACCGCGGTGCAGGGCTCCTGCTTCGGCGCGGCCATCCCCATTCTCGAGGCGTCCGATGTTGTATTCGCCGGCCGGGGCAGTCGCTTCGGTCTTCCGGAGATCAACTTCGGACTTGTGCCTGGTAGCCAGATCGTCAAGTCGGCGAGCAACATCATGACGCCGCGCGGTCTGGCCTATGCGGCCTTGACCGGGCTGCCTTTCGATGCCGAGCGCGCCCGGTCATGGGGACTCGTCACTGAAGTGATCGATGGCGACCCGTTCGTTAGCGCCGTGGCGTTTGCCCGAAGCCTTGCCGCAGACCGCTCGAGCCAGTTTGTAGCTGTGTAAGCGCTGGGGCAGACGTGTAAGCGCGTTGACAGAAACGCGGATTAGTTTTAATCTTCAAGCAAATGATTAAATCAACTGATACAAACGGAGTTTCTGCATGAATTTTGGCATTACCAGCGAACAGGAATCCATGATCGGCCACGTGCGCGCGTTGCTGGACGACGTGTGCAGCATGGAATACGCAGCCAAGTGCGATGAAACGAAGACGCCGCCGCGTGAGGCCTTCAATGCCTTGGCGCGTGGTGGCTGGCTCGGCTTGATCGCACCCGAAGAATACGGTGGTGCCGGTGGCACACCGACCGACCTCGCTCTGCTGCTTGAGGAGACCGGCAACCACTTTGAGGAACTCGGGCTTTGGCTGTTCCGCAATTTCACCTTCGGCTGCTATGCGGTACTCAAGCACGGTACGGAGGAGCAGAAGCGGCGCATCGTGCCCGGCACGGTGAAGGGCGAACTGACTTTCGCCTTCGGGCTAACCGAGCCCGACTCGGGCTCCGACGCGGCGGCGCTAAGGACGCGTGCCGTGGCCGATGGCGACGACTTTGTCATCAACGGCCGCAAGCAGTGGACTTCGGGCATGGACATCGCCGATTACGTGCTGCTCGCGGTGCGTACCAACGATCTTGGCAAAAAGCAACTCGGCATCAGCACATTCATGGTTGACACCCGGCTACCGGGTATCGAAGTGCGCAAAATCCCGACCCTTGGCCAGCACGCGATCGGTACCACCGAGGTTACTTACACCGACGTGCGGGTGCCGCGTACAG
>JANYFF010000209.1 GCA_025362825.1 Polaromonas sp.
TTATTTGCTTCTAGGCATCAAGGGCAATGGGAGGGCATGGCGCTTTGATTACACCATTGCAGGCAAGCGCAAAACGATCAGTCTCGGCACTTACCCAGACACTACCCTTAAATTAGCAAGAAAATACGCCGACACCGCACGTAAACAGGTCGCGGAAGGTATTGACCCCAGTCAAACCCGTAAGCAAACCAAGATCAAACAACAAACCCAGATTGAAGAAGATAAGCGGGAGACGTCTGGCTTGCCGGCAATCGGTTCATTTGCTCAGATTGCAATCGAATGGTTTGAGGGTAGAAAACACACTTGGTCAGATAGCCATGCCAGCCGCACCCTTGCTTATATTGAAAAAGATTTAATTCCGTGGATAGGTCGCAATCAAATTGCCGATATAGAAGCCCCTACCCTTCTGGAATGCTTGCGCAGAGTTGAAGCGCGTGGAGCTAGTGAGGCAGCCAACAGATTACGAGCCATGTCAGGACAAATTTGGCGCTACGCAATCGCAACGGGGAGAGCAAAGCGAGATATTGCAGCCGACTTGATAGGTGCACTCACTCCGCACGTATCAAAACAATTTTCATACATCACCGACCCAAAAACATTAGGTCAATTATTGCGCGATATAGACGGCTACACCGGCACACCGATGGTCAAAACCGCTTTGCAGGTACTTCTTTAGTATTTACCAGGCCCGCAGAGTTCCGGTGCGCCAAGTGGTCAGACATCAACCTTGACGCAAAGGAGTGGCGCTACATAGCCACCAAAACTAATGCAGACCATATAGTCCCGTTGTCAGATCAAGTGATAAATTCCTTACAAGAGATCCAGCCACTCACAGGACACGGTGAATATGTCTTTGGCATTCGCTCAGGTGAGCGTCCCTTGTCTGAAAACACAATCAATGCAGCGTTAAAGACGCTTGGTTATTCCAGTGACGTGATACAGCCACACGGCTTCAGACATACCGCCGCGACGATGCTGGCCGAATTGGGCTGGAATACTGAAGCGATAGATAGGCAACTGGCGCACAAGGAGCAAGGCGTTAAAGGTGTCTATCAAAAAGCACAATATTTGGAAGAGAGAAAACGCATGATGCAAGCGTGGGCGGATTACGCCGATGGTTTGAGAAATGGTGCGCAGATAATTCCATTCAAAGCGGCATAACACGTGTGCGTGATTGACCTGTTTTTAAATCGATACATCGATACAATTCGCTAAGAGTCAATGCCAGAGCGGTTCTACGTGTTTTTGAAATGTTTCTGTAACGATTAGAAATCGATACAAACAAGCGTTTTACCAGTTAAATTATGTCTAGCTTTAGCGGGCGAAGAGGTGGCAACCCTTATCACTCTGGCATGATTTTTTGATTAAGGGGCGTCGAAGGGACGCTATGGAAGATGAAGATTTAACCGCCGAACAGTGGAAACATGCGGCCATGATGTACAAGAAAGAGTCAGAGCAATTTGCAAGAGAAAATGGTCGACTTGAAAATAAATGCAATATTTTGCTAAACCAGTTGGCGCTATTGAATATGCCTAAAGAGAAAGGCAAGAAAGGGCGGCGCGGGCTAAGGGATATAAGCGCCTATCCATTCTATTTGTGGCGCGAAGCTCATCAAATTCGATGCGAAAGCATTGGAGAAAATCTACGTACTGGATCAAAAATAATTACAGAAAGAAACGCAGCGTTATTGGCGCATAAGCGAATAATGCCAGACATAAAAAAATTACATGAAGCAGGAATGCCCGGGGGATTTGTTCACAAAGCGCCTAATTATCCTGCTAGTAATGCAACCATCATAAGTGCTTACAACGCGGAAAAAAAGAAGCAAATGCCCTCAATTGCGAAAGTACGATCATAAAAAAAGAAAAATGTTGGTATTTAATCCTAGACGATTTATTTCGCATGATTACTTAAAGTTAAAACCAAGCCAATGACGGCTAAAAGGTTTTAACGAAAGGTAATCATGGAAAACACAATCCCAGCCGTAAATTTAAATAAATCCCTTCCTCTCGATGGTTTCAGCAGATGGAGCGGTATCAAAATATTTTCGCCAGTAGCCCGTGACAAATTCTATAAACTGGCAAAAGCAGGTTTGGCCCCTCAGCCAATAAAATTATCCTCGCGCTGTACAGTCTATTCAAACCGAGAGCTTCATCGTTGGTTTGCGAATCCACTCGCATACCGAGCAGAGGCCGCCAAGTGATTGCATCGCCATCAAAGCGCAAGCAAATGATGAAAGCAATTCTGCATGACCATCCAGGGAATGATTGCGCCATTCAACGCTTACGCATACAGAAAGCCATCGAACAGATAGGCAGCGTTTCGACGTTTGAAGCCAGTCGCTACCTTGACACTTATGACGCCCGCAAGCGCGTCTCAGAGCTACGCAAGGCCGGTTATGCAATCACGACCTACCTCAAACCAGCGGTCACAGAATCCGGGGTAATTCATCACATCGGCGTGTATCTCAAAACCCCATAACTTCAATACAACATATTGAATTGAATTCATTTACTGAGAAATAAAGATGCAAACAGAGAATCAGAAAAACCAAGGCTCGAGTAGTTCAGTGTTAACAACACCGACAAAAAACCCTCCAGAAACTAAAGCTGTAAAAGACATGACTCAGGAGGAATACCAAGCCGTAAAAGCAAAATTAATAGGCTAACAAAAGCGTAAAAAGTAGTACACATTCTTAAAATTGGAGAAATAAAAATGCAACATAAAATTAATGAATTGAAAGAAAAATTGCCTGCAATGCAGCTTGATTTTGAGGAGGCAGCTAAATTGCACAAAGCAATAAGCGATAAGTACCGACTAGCATGGGAAGCAGAAAAACAGACCCGCGCGGAATCAATCGCCAATAAAGAATCACAGGTCAATATCAACAGGCAGGAGATCTCTAAAGCACTCATGGCACCGCACGAAATGTCTCAGCTAATGCATAAAACAGCGACTCTTCAACATGAAATTATCACAGAGAAAAACCTTCTTACTCGCTTCGTGGCAGAACCAACCTTTCACCGAGAAATTGAGCAAGATTCAGGGACTCTAATGTTGAGAATGCGGGGACAAGATATTCATAATGCAAACCTTGCAATCGCTATTCTGGAATTAAAAAAGTGCTGACACCGGAAATTTTGAGGGAAATTAATACCGTTTATGAAATGGCGCACCTGGGCAATTCATACCCTAACAATCTTCGCGCTGACCTGGCTAAATTCGTCAATTTGCTTGGTTGATGCAACGATTTAATAA
>JANYFF010000210.1 GCA_025362825.1 Polaromonas sp.
CTGGACGAAAAGCATTTGACCCGTGGCCGCGCCAACACGCTGCGGCTGGCATTGTCAGGCCAGCTTGACGGCATGAAGGCAAAGGACGCCTTCACCAGCGAAGCCGTCAAGGACGCGCTCGACCTGTGTGTGGGCTGCAAGGGCTGCAAGCGCGATTGCCCGACCGGTGTGGACATGGCCAAAATGAAGGTCGAGTTTTTGCATCACTACAAGGCCAGGCATGGTTTCACGCTCAAGGACAAGCTGGTCGCCCAGCTGCCCGACTACGCCCGCTGGGCCAGCCGCCTGGCACCGCTGCTGAACCTGCGCGACCGCATTCCGGCTCTGGCTGCCCTGAGCGAAAAGTGGCTCGGCCTGTCCGGCAAGCGCAGCCTGCCCGAATGGAAAAGCAGTCATTTTTTCAACAACTCCCTGCGCACGGCTACCCGTGAAGAAGTGCTGGCCGCCGAAAAGCCGGTGGTGCTGTTTGTCGACACCTTCAACGGCTATTTCGAGTCAGAAAACGCGTTTTCAGCATTGAAAGTGCTGCAAGCCGGCGGATACGCTGCACATATCGCTACAAAAACCATAGCAGATGGCAAACACCTGTGCTGCGGCCGCACCTACCTGGCCAGTGGCATGGTGGACCAGGCCAAGGCCCGGGCGCGCGAAATGGTGGAGGCGCTGCTGCCCTTCGCCGAAAAAGGCATCGCCATCGTCGGGCTGGAGCCATCTTGCCTGCTGACCCTGCGCGACGAAATGCTGGTGATGGGCCTGGGCGAAGCGGCGCAAACCGTCAGCCGGCATGCACTGCTGCTGGAGGAGTTTTTGGCACGCGAGGCGGCGGACGGCAAACTTGATGCGCTCAAGGCAGCGCTGAACCCGGTGGCGCAGCCCATCCTGCTGCACGGCCACTGTCACCAGAAAGCTTTTGGCGCGGTCAGCCCGATCATGGACGTGCTTAGGCTGATCCCGGGTGCAAAGCCTGAGCTGATTGAATCGAGCTGCTGCGGCATGGCTGGCAGCTTTGGTTACGAGGCCAGCCATTACGAGGTGTCCATGCAGATGGCTGAACTCAGCCTGCTGCCTGCGGTGCGCAAGCAGCCCGATGCGATTGTCGTGGCCGACGGCACCAGCTGCCGCCACCAGATCAGGGACGGCGCGCAGCGTGAAGCGATTCACGTGGCGGTCTTGCTGGCGCAGCAGCTACAGAATTGACGGCGGTTTGACGCCGTCGGAGCACCTTACCAGCCAGTTACTATGTTTTTGATAGCTACAGGAGAAGGAAATCCGGGCGCTACAGGCCTGAATGGCCTGAAAGACCTTGCTCTAGCGGTCGCACCGCGGACTGGAGTCCTTCCAGTTTTCGGTCGAGACCACCGCTACGGCGCCACCCGGAAGGCGGCGCAGGTAGATCGTCTGGCCCTCGATGTCCGACGGACCGGGTGACGTCTTTTCAGCATTAACGACCAGGCACATCAGCCAAGCCTGCTCAAGGCTGCCGCCAAAGGTGTTTCCGGTTGCCAGGGTCGGCCCTGAAAGCACCTTGAAAGGCTTGCGTTTGACGAGCGCGCGGCCCTTGCCTTCGAAGTATTTGATGATGGCCGCGCTGGCCGCGGCGTCGGTGGGTGCCTGCCCGGCCGACTGCAGCAGTCTTTCGGGCGGTGCGGCACCCGCAGGCATCGCCACCAGCAGCGTGGCAAGCGCCAGGGCGGCCGAACTGGCAAATTTCATGTGCGCTTCGAAGCCCATACCCACAACCAGACGCCACCAACAATCATGGGCACGCAAAGCCACTGCCCCATGCTCATGCCCAGCGCCAGGATGCCCAAAAACTCATCCGGCTCGCGGAAGAATTCGGCAATGAAGCGAAACACACCGTAGCCAAACAGGAAGGCGCCCGAAACCTGGCCCATCTTGCGGGGTTTGCGGGCGTAGAGCCATAGCAGCACAAACAGCAGCAGCCCCTCCATCAAGAACTGGTAAACCTGCGACGGATGGCGCGGCAGCATGGAGCCGCTGTTGCGGAAAACCATGCCCCAAGGCAAATCAGGCGACGAAAACCGGCCCCAGAGTTCGCCGTTGATGAAGTTGCCAACCCGCCCTGCTGCCAGACCAGTCGGCACACAGGGCGCGATAAAGTCCATCACCTGCAGCCAGGGGCGCTTGCGCGAATGGGCAAACCACCACTGCGAAACCAGCACGCCCAACATGCCGCCATGAAAGCTCATGCCGCCTTGCCACACCGCAAATATCTCCAGCGGATGGCTAAGGTAATAGCCGGGCTTGTAAAACAGGCAGTAACCAATGCGCCCGCCAATCACAACCCCCATGACGCCGAGAAAAAGAATGTCTTCGATGTCGCGCCGCGACCAGGCGCTAGGCCCAGCAATGGACGCATAGGGTTCGTGTTTGAGCCGCAGCGTCGCCAAGAAAAAGAACAGGCCGAAAGCCGCCAGATAAGTCAGGCCGTACCAGTGGACGGCTAGCGGACCGAGCTGCAGGGCAATGGGATTGATTTGGGGATGAATAAGCATCGGGCTATTTTGCACGGAGTTCGTGGCGGTCAATGTCAGCCGGAGCCGGGGGCACCTCGGCAACAAAGGCAACAAACCTGGCAAGTACAGGATTGGCATTGCCACTGACCCAAACCATGCTGGTCTCGCAGGCCGGCACGCGGGAGCCCGAGCGCGTAACGGGCACCGTGCGGTAAACCACACCCGTTCGCTGGAACTGGCGCACGCTTTCGGGCACCCAGGCCACGCCAAGCCCAGCAGACACGAGGTTGACGATGGTCTGCATCTGGATAGCCTCCTGCGCAACCGTGGGCGAGCGACCGGCGGCATGGTACATCGCAAAAATGGCGTCATGCAGCGACGGCACGATGCGGCGCGGGAAGATTACCAGCGGCTCGGCCAGCACTCTGGCGAGTGTCAGCCTGGCGGCGCTGGCCAGCGGGTGATGCTCGGGCAGTGCCAGCACCAGCGGCTCGGTGGCGATCACCACGCGTTCAAGCCCCGGCGGTACAAAGCTTGCCGCGTGCAGCATGAAGCCGGCGTCCATCTCGCCGCGATCCAGCAGCTGCAGTTGCACATCGCCAGTTGCCTCGGTCAGCTCAAGCGCGAGCTTTGGGTAGCGTTGTCTGAAGGCCCTGACCCATTGCGGCAGCAGGGCAAAACCCACTGTCGATACAAAACCGAGTCGCAGGTGGCCCAGCTCGCCGCCAGCCGCTGCGCGGGCATGGGCGGGCAAGGCCTGGGCGCGTGCCAGCAGGTCGCGCACCTCCGGCACGAGCGCCAGGCCGGCTGCTGTCAAACGCACGCTGCGTTTGGTGCGGTCAAACAACCTAAGGCCCAGCACGGCCTCAAGGTGGGCGATGGCCTGCGTCAGCGGTGGCTGCGTCATGTGCAGACGCTGCGCTGCACGGCCAAAGTGCAGTTCGTCGGACAGGGTCAGAAACTGACGCCACAAGCGAAGCTCGACCAGCGGTTCCCTCGGGTTGGCATCGGCTGATTCGTTCATATGCTGTACATATTAATACAGCTCATAAAATGGATTGGAAAGTATCAATCAAAGCACGCATACTTCAACCCACAGCAAACGCAGGTGACCATCGCAACAGGCCGACCAAAGCGCTCATCAACCCAACGAAAAGAGACATCATGGAAATCAAGCCAATCGTTCTGAACCCGCGCAGCAAAAACATCACCGAAGGCAAGTCACGCGCACCCAACCGCTCGATGTACTACGCCATGGGCTATGAGACCGACGACTTCAAAAAGCCGATGATTGGCGTCGCCAATGGCCACAGCACCATTACACCGTGCAACAGCGGCCTGCAAAAGCTGGCCGACGCAGCCATCGCTGCAATTGAGAAGGCTGGCGGCAATGCGCAGGTGTTTGGCACGCCGACGATTTCTGATGGCATGGCCATGGGCACCGAAGGCATGAAGTATTCGCTGGTCAGCCGCGAAGTCATTTCAGACTGCATCGAAACCTGCGTACAGGGCCAGTGGATGGACGGCGTCGTCGTTATAGGCGGTTGCGACAAAAACATGCCCGGCGGCCTGATGGGCATGCTGCGCGCCAATGTGCCGGCCATCTATGTCTATGGTGGCACGATTTTGCCGGGCCATTACAAAGGAAAAGACCTGAACATCGTCAGCGTGTTTGAAGCCGTGGGTGAAAACGCAGCCGGCCGCATGACCGACGAAGACCTGGAGCAAATAGAACGCCGTGCGGTGCCGGGAACTGGCAGCTGCGGCGGCATGTACACCGCCAACACCATGTCCAGCGCATTTGAGGCACTCGGCATATCGCTGCCCTACTCCAGCACCATGGCCAACCCGCATGATGAGAAAATGAACTCCGCCGCAGAGTCGGCCAGGGTGCTGATCGAAGCCGTCAAAAAGGACATCAAGCCGCGCGACATCGTGACCAAAAAGTCGATTGAAAACGCCGTCGCCGTGATCATGGCGACTGGTGGCTCGACCAATGCCGTATTGCACTTCTTGGCGATTGCGCATGCCGCACAAGTGGAATGGACGATTGACGACTTTGAACGCGTACGCGTCAAAACCCCGGTGCTGTGCGACCTGAAACCATCTGGCAAATACCTGGCCGTTGACCTGCACCTCGCGGGCGGCATTCCGCAAGTCATGAAGACGCTGCTGGCTGCCGGCCTGCTGCATGGCGATTGTCTGACCATTTCCGGCCAGACTATCGCCGAAGTGCTCAAGGATGTGCCCGATGCGCCTCGCGCCGACCAAGACGTCATTCGGGCCATTGACAAGCCCATGTACAAGCAGGGCCACCTCGCCATCCTCAAGGGAAACCTCTCGCCCGAGGGCTGTGTAGCCAAGATCACCGGCCTGAAAAACCCCGTCATGACGGGCCCTGCCCGGGTGTTCGACGACGAGCAATCCGGCCTGGCCGCCATCCTGGCTGGCAAGATCAAGCCGGGCGATGTGATGGTCTTGCGCTACCTTGGACCCAAGGGCGGACCGGGCATGCCAGAAATGCTGGCACCGACTGGCGCGCTGATTGGCGCGGGGTTGGGCGAGTCGGTCGGTCTGATCACGGACGGCCGCTTCTCGGGCGGCACTTGGGGCATGGTGGTCGGCCACGTCGCACCGGAAGCCGCCGCCGGCGGCAATATCGCGTTCATCAACGAAGGCGACTCCGTGACGATTGACGCGAAGCAATTGCTGCTACAGCTGAACATCAGCGATGAGGAACTTGCCAAACGCAAGGTCGGCTGGAAAGCGCCAGCACCGCGGTACACGCGCGGCGTGCAGGCGAAATTTGCCTTCAATGCGTCCAGCGCCAGCAAGGGCGCAGTGCTTGACGATTATTGAAGTGGTGAAGTGCTGAAGGCTTGAACATCCATCAAAGCACCGACTTGTAACGTAAAAAGCCCGTGAGTCACAGACTTCACGGGCTTTTTACTTTGGGGCCGACAGCAGGTTTTAGCGCATCCTGGGCAACAAAATGCCTACTTCTTCTTTTTC
>JANYFF010000348.1 GCA_025362825.1 Polaromonas sp.
ACTCGGCATCCTTGCAACGCGGCAGCGCAGGTGTACTGCACGGCAACCGCACCTATATTTTGCAGGATGACAATGGGCAGATCACCGAAACCCACAGCATCAGCGCTGGCTTGGACTACCCCGGCGTTGGCCCTGAGCATGCATTTTTGAAGGACTTTGGTCGTGCTGAATACGTAGGCATCACGGATGAAGAAGCGCTATCAGCGTTTCATTACCTGTGTCGCACCGAAGGCATCATCCCCGCGCTGGAATCCAGCCACGCCGTAGCCTACGCCATGAAGCTGGCCAAAACCATGCGCGCCGACCAGTCGATTCTGGTCAACCTGTCGGGTCGCGGTGACAAGGACATCGGTACCGTGGCTGATTTGAGCCAGGCTGATTTCTATTGCCGTCCAAGCTGCAAAGGCCAGTCGGTCAAGGGCCATGAGCACACCATCGGGTTCGCTAAATGAGCCGTATTCAAACCACTTTTTCAACACTGAAAGCGCAAGGTAAAACGGCGCTTATTCCCTACGTGATGGCCGGCTTTCCTTTCGCTGACGTCACGCCCGACCTGATGCACGGCATGGTCAAAGGCGGGGCAGATGTCATTGAACTTGGCATACCCTTTTCAGACCCGAGTGCAGACGGCCCAGTGATTCAAAAGGCCGGCGAAAAGGCCCTGGCCAACGGTACGGGGCTCGCGCAGGTACTGGACATGGTGCGCACCTTTCGTACTTCCAATAGCAGCACACCGGTGGTGCTGATGGGTTATGCCAATCCGATCGAGGCCTATGACATCAGGCATGGCGCGGGCGCTGGCGAAGCTGAAAGCGCCTTTATCCGCGATGCCTCTGCGGCCGGTGTGGACGGTATGCTGATTGTCGATTACCCGCCTGAAGAATGTGTCCAATTTGCGGCGCGGCTGCGCGCCCGGAACATGGACCTGATCTTCCTGCTGGCACCGACCTCTACCTCCGCCCGCATGAAGCAGGTTGCAGAGGTCGCCAGCGGCTATGTCTACTATGTGTCGCTCAAGGGCGTCACTGGCTCAGGCGCGCTGGATGTAGACGCCGTAGCCGCCATGCTGCCGCGCATTCGCCAGCACGTCAGCGTGCCGGTAGGCGTGGGTTTTGGCATTCGCGATGCAGTCACCGCACAAGCTATCGGCAAGGTGGCAGACGCCGTGGTCATAGGCAGCAAAATCATCCAGCTGATCGAAAACGAACCGCGCGACCAGGTTGCGACGGTCGCCCGGGACTTTCTGCAGGAAATCCGAACCGCGCTCGGTTGATCTATTGCGCCCAAAGGCCGGCACAGGCCAGCGCATAATAACGCTCTTCGACCGTAGCCTGCCCTGAAAGCGGGCCAAGCTGCCGTCTCAACAAGGACCTGTTTCCATGTCTTGGCTAGAAAAACTCCTTCCCCCAAAAATCACCCCCACCGACCCAACCGAGCGCCGCAGCGTCCCGGAAGGCCTGTGGATCAAGTGCCCGAGCTGCGAAGCCGTGCTCTACAAGACCGATCTGGAAAAAAACCAGAACGTCTGTCCGCAGTGCAGCCACCACCACCGCATAGGCGCGCGCGCCCGGCTGGACGCCTTTCTCGACCCTGAAGGCCGGTATGAACTGGGACAGGAAGTACTGCCGGTCGACCCGCTCAAGTTCAAGGACAGCCGCAAATACCCCGAAAGGCTGAAGGAGGCGCTGGAAAACACCGGCGAGACCGATGCGCTGATCGTCATGGGCGGCGCAGTCCACAGCATTGGCGTGGTTGCAGCCTGCTTTGAGTTCGATTTCATGGGCGGCAGCATGGGCAGCGTGGTCGGCGAACGCTTTGTGCGCGGCGTCCATGCGGCTATCGAGCAGAAAGTGCCCTTTATCTGCTTTACCGCCACCGGCGGTGCGCGCATGCAGGAAGGCCTGCTCAGCCTGATGCAAATGGCCAAAACCAATGCCTCGCTGACGCGGCTGGCCAAAAAAGGCTTGCCCTACATCAGCGTGCTCACCGATCCAACCATGGGCGGCGTCAGCGCCGGCTTTGCGTTTGTCGGCGATGTCGTGATTGCCGAACCCAAAGCGCTGATCGGCTTTGCCGGCCCGCGTGTGATCGAGTCCACGGTGCGTGTGACCCTGCCCGAAGGCTTCCAGCGCGCAGAGTTTTTGCAAACCAAGGGCGCCATCGATTTCATCTGTGACCGGCGTGAACTTCGCAAGACCATTGCCAGCTCGCTGGCCATGCTGCTCAAACAGCCTGCCGACGCCGTGTCCTGAGCCGCGACGACGGCCGCAACACGTTTGCTACAAAATAAATAGCGTTATACGACCGAATTACGGGGGCTGCAGCCAATTTCTGCTTGATTATTGGCCGTAAGCCATCAAATCACCAATACAGGCATGGGAAAAAGACTTCGTGGGATGATATGTTTGTGTTCATCCACTGCACCGTCCCATGTCCGACGCTCTCACGCTGTTTTCCCTCCCGCTTTTCCCTTTAGGCACGGTTTTGTATCCAGGCGGCCTGCTGCCGCTGCGGATTTTTGAGGTCCGTTACCTGGACATGATCGGCAAATGCCACAAAACCGGCGCACCCTTTGGCGTGGTATCGCTCACCGAAGGCTCTGAAGTGCGTAAAGCCGAGCCGGGCAAGCCCAGTGGTGACGGTTTCGCGCATGAAGACTTCCACGCGGTGGGGACCCTGGCCACCATCACTGAATTTTCGGTCCCGCAGCCCGGTCTGATGGCCATCCGCTGCGAAGGCGCCCAGCGCTTTCGGATTTCGAACCGGGAAAAGCTCAAGCACGGGCTCTGGATTGCCGACGTGACGCGCCTGGAAGACGACATGACGGTCAAGGTGCCGGATGACCTGCAGGCCAGTGCCAATGCCCTCGGCAAGCTGATCAAAAGTCTGCAGCAACGCGATGTGTCAAACGACCAGATGCCGCTGGTACCGCCCTATCGGCTCGACGACTGCGGCTGGGTGGCCAACCGCTGGTGCGAGCTGCTGCCCATACCGCTGGAGCTCAAGCAGCGCCTGATGGAGCTTGAAAACCCGCTGGTCAGGCTGGAACTGATCAGTGACATCCTTGAGCGCACAGGTATCTCGCTTTAGCCTGCGCTCTTTATCTAGCCCTGAGGTTTATATTCCGGCAGATGGCTTTGCAGCCATGCCCGTACATCGCCGCTGGCCGGGGCCGCCCCGGCCGCATCGACCCAGTCGGTCACGCCCTTGATGCCCACGGCCTGCTGGCCGGAGGTCTTGGCTACGCGCAGTTTGGGGTGTGAGGTCGGTTCGGTAGTTTCGTCATCGGCGAGCAATTCTTCGAACAGCTTTTCGCCCGGCCGCAGTCCGGTGTAAGTCAGTGAGATTTCCTGCTCGCTTTTGCCCAGCAAGCGAATCATCATGCGAGCCAGGTCGGCTATCTTCATGGGTTCGCCCATGTCCAGCACATAAATCTGCCCGCTGCGGCCCATCAGCCCGGCCTGCAGCACCAGCCGGGCCGCTTCGGGAATGGTCATGAAATAGCGGACGATGTCCGGATGCGTGACGGTGATGGGGCCGCCCCGCGCAATCTGTTCGGTGAAAAGAGGTACCACCGAGCCACTGGACCCGAGCACGTTGCCAAAGCGCACGGACACAAATTCAGTCCCGGCGTATTCTTGCGCCACACTTTGCACAACCAGCTCGGCCATGCGTTTGGTGGCACCCATGATATTGGTTGGGTTGACGGCCTTGTCTGTCGAGATCAGTACAAATTTCTGGGCACCGCAAGCACCCGCAACCCGCGCGGCATGCAGCGTTCCGAGGATGTTGGTACGAATCGCCTCGATTTCGTTGTGCGACTCCATCAGCGGCACATGCTTGTAGGCCGCTGCGTGAAAAAACACCGAAGGCTTGTGCAGCCCCGCAATCGCCTGCAACCTGTCCAGCTCCCGCACATTGGCGGTGTAATAGAAGCCCTGCATCTGTGGGTGCGCCTCACGCAGCTCCTGCTCCAGCTTGTAAATCGCAATTTCAGAGGCATCCAAGCAAATCAGGCGCGCCACGCCAAGACGCGCAATCTGCCGGCACAGCTCTGAGCCGATAGACCCACCTGCCCCCGAAATAAAAACCGTCTGCCCTGAAAAAAGCTCGGCCAGCCCGCGTACATCCAGCTCCACCGCCTGGCGTCCCAGCAAGTCTTCCAGTTCGATCTTGCGTGGGCTGCTGCCATCCGTTCGCAGCCATTCATCGGGACGTGGCATGGTCAGCAGTGTCAAGCCGGCCTCGGTGGATTGCATCAAAACCTCACGGCGCTCGTCCGAGCCCGCCGGAGAGGCAATCAAAACAGTCCCAGCCCCCGTCTTTACTGCACAGTTTGCTATTAAATTCGTAGTACCAAGAACGGCGATACCTTGCAGCGACCGCCCGACTTCGGCAGTCAGTGGCGACACGATGCCGACGGTTTGCCACTGGGATGATCCCTTGAGGGCGCGCAAGGCGTCGGAAGCATCGTGTAGGTTGCCAAAAATCAGCAGCGGCTGGCCGGATACCGCTGCATTCGAGCGTTCACCCAGACTGCGCCAGGCCCCGCGTACGGCAGCCAGCAAGACCACCACCACCAGCGGGTGCAGCACCATCACTGATCGCGGAAAGCTCTCGTAACGCAGCATTAGGATCATCGCGGACGCTAGAGCCGCAGACAACAAAACAGCCAGTGCAATCTGGCGCAGCTCGGGCAGTCCGGTATAACGCCACACCTGCCGATGCAAGCCAGTCAGGATCCAGCCAGCGGTATAACCCAGCACGGCCCACGGCAAGGAACGCCAGGCCAGGTCTTCAAACTCCGCAGGAATCTCCAGATTAAAGCGCAACCAGAAAGCAATCCACCAGGCGAGCATGACAAGTGCGGCATCGGCGGCAATCTGCAAGTAATTATTAGAACGGTTCATCTTGGGTTGGGCATGCCTTGTATCGCATATTATTCAGCATAGCCTCCCCAAACAGCCGTACTTCAAGGTTTTAGTGCATGAGCGTTTTAATGCAAATCGTCAAACGCCCTCAACTGGCCTACTATTTCGGCCAAAAAGCCATCAGGCATCCGGGGCTGCGCAGCTGGTGCGCACGCAAGATGACGCAGTGGGTGGCAGGCCGGACGCAGACTTCAGGCAACAGCAGCCAGGCTGCAGATAAGGCAGCCTTACAGGCCCTTCGCGATGACGGCATTGCTTTCCTGCCGGAACTCAACCTTGACGCAGCCACCCTGGCAGAAGTCCATGACTATTTCAAGGGCAAGCCCGTGCTTGATTTGTATTCAGGCAAGCAGCTTGCGGGAATTGAAAATTTGGCCGCGAACTACAACAAGGTGGCCTACTCAACCGTCGATACCCTGAGCTGCCAGCCCTTGCTGGCCCTGGCCAACCACCCGACCTTGCTCGCAACCGTCGCGCAGTACCTGGGCGCAAAACCGAGCATGGCCAGCCTGCAAACCTGGTGGACCTTCGGCGAACACAGCGTGCAGGGCCAGAAGCACTACGACGACGTCTACCACCGGGATGTGGACGATCTGCGCTTTGTCAAGCTGTTCATTTACCTGACTGACACGACCGTTTCCACCGGTGCCCACAGCTTTATCAAGGGTTCGCATCGCAGCAACCAGCTGATTCGCCGCGGCCCCATTACCGACACCCAAGCCCAGGAAAGCTTTGCCGGCAGCGACTTTGTGACCGTGACGGGCGATGCGGGAACGGTGTTTCTGGAAGATACATGGGGCGTGCATCGACCTTTGCCGGCAACCACCGGTCGACGCTTGATTTTTTCCGTGCTTTATGGCTTGACGCCCTGGGTTCCTCAAAGCCCCGCCCGACCACTGCTTCCCATGCCGGAGACGCTGGACGCGTATGTCAATCGTTCACATTTTTTTAACTCGCCAGGCTCCTGCAGCACATAGGACGGATTGAAATACTCAGCGAGGCGAAGCCAGAAGCCCCCAGCTCATGGGTGTGCCTGCCTGCACGTCCTTGCCAACTGAAAGCCCTAACAGGGTATCAAGGTGTTTGGGTGCGAGGCCGAAGCCAGGTCGCACGCAACGCAGGTTTTCAGGTGTAAGAACTTCGCCCGCCTTGAGGTCAACAGCGACGTAAAGCGAACGTCTGAACGCAAGAGACTTCATCTCTGCCTGTGTGGGCCCATAACTGATACTGCCAACTGCAAGCCAGGCGCGCTCCGTCTCCTCGCGCAACTGGCGCAACTCGTGGGGCTCCATTGAAAAGGTCGAATCAACGCCGCCGTCTGAACGGCGGAGGGTGAAATGCTTTTCAATGACCGATGCACCCAGTGCTGTGGCGGCAACGGATACCCCACAGCCCATGCTGTGATCCGACAGCCCAACCTCACAGCCGAAAAGCTGGCGCATATGCGGAATAGTGGAAATATTGGTGTTCTCGGGTGTTGCCGGATAAGTACTTGTGCACTTGAGAATGACCAGGCTTTCACAACCCGCACCGCGTGCGGTACGCACTGCCTCATCAATCTCGGAGGCAGTCGCCATACCTGTTGAAATGATCATTGGTTTGCCCGTAGAGGCCACCTTGCGAATCAGGGGTAAATCGGTATTTTCAAACGAAGCAATTTTGTAGGCAGGCGCTCCCAGTGATTCAAGAAAATCCACTGAACTTTCGTCAAACGGCGTGCTGAAGCAATGCAGGCCGCGCGAGGCGGCGCGCACCATGATGGGCTTGTGCCATTCCCATGGCGTGTGAGCCTCCTGGTAGAGCTCGTACAACTGGCGCCCCACCCAGAGGCTTTTTGGATCTTCAATGACAAAACCCGGCATGCGCACATTCAGCGTCATGGTGTCAGCGGTATAGGTTTGCAGCTTGACGGCATCAGCACCGCTGGCAGCAGCGGCGTCCACGATCTCCAGTGCACGCTCCAGCGACTGGTTGTGGTTGCCGGACATTTCGGCTATCAGATAAGGGCGATGACCAGCCCCGATGGAGCGCTCAAGAATTTTCATAGTGCACATTATGGTTTGAGGTAATCCCGGCCTCCGGATTCACCTGTTTCTGATACCGCAACAAGCCACCTTGATAGCCACACGCAGCAAACAAGGCCTGCGAGGCAATATTGCCGAAGACAACATCAGCAAGGACTGTAAATGGCCTGCTTGCGCGCGAGGCCATAAAACGCTCTCCCGACACCAAAAGCCTCGCCCCAATCCCCAAGCCCTGTACCGCAGGGTCAAGATAAAGAGATACTTTGGTCGTGTCACTGTCTGCATCGTCGAAGCGAATGCAGCCCACCGCACGGTCTCCGATTTGCCCCACAAGCAACACACGCGATGGGTCACCTATCACCTGGCGCATCCAGTTTTCGTGGTCTTCATAGGCGATTTCGTCAGTTTGCAGCGAAACCGCCCGTACGGAAGGATCGTTACGCCAGCCATGCAACATATGAGCGTCAGACACAACAGCCCTGCGCACGTGCAGGGTCTCACCCAGCAGGCACAGAGCCACGCGCTCAGCCCCCCGACCATCGACAAGAATGGCGGCGGTCCGGGACATGTGGTACCTCAGACCGGAGTCATCCAGCACCTGACGCAACACAGTGGCCAATGTGTCCACACTTTGACCATCGCCCGCGTCGTGTACACGGGAGATGGCCAGGCCGGCCTGCTTCAAGGCCCCCATACCTGCCAGTGCAGACGTTACAACCAGCTGATTTTTTGCCAGTGTCAAAACTACCGACGGTACACCGATACAGCAACGCTCCCAGGTGGCCCCTCCACCAGCACCGATCTGCAAATCGTGCCGGGCAAAAAAGGCTGCCAGGCTGGGTTCATCCAGCGTCAATACGGTATCCGGATATCGTGCGCAAACATCACGGAGGTCAGCAAGATGAGGGTTGGCAGAAGTGGAGACTATTTCAACAGTCCCGGCAAAGCCAGCGTCTTCCCGGCAAACTGCCAGAACTTGTGCAGATGCCGCCGCGGGATCAGTCCCGCCCATGAAAATACCAAGACTGCGAACCTCTGAACAAAAAGCATAGCGTGGAGCATTCCGGTAGCCGGAAGCCAGCAAGGCATAACGTGGTCCACCCAAAATCCTCAACTTACCCTCGGGTACAGGCAGGACTCGATCGACATATTTGACCTTGTGGTCTGTCGCCCAGTTGTGGTCTATCAATAGGTCAGCTGTCAGACCCCTATCCGCCAGATCATCGATTACAGCAATACGACACGCCAGATTTTTACGAATCTGGTCATGCCAGCTTGAATCGAAGGCATAGTGATCTACAACCACCCAGTCTGGTGTAAAGGCGTGCAGTGCTTCGATAGTCTCCCAAGCATCACGTTGCCAGGGAGCACGTGCCCAGGCGACATGCGGCGGTTCAGCAGCAGAGGATCCGGCCAAATATTCCGGTTCATCAGGATTCGGCACGGACAACCACAGGACAGGAAATTCAGAGCCTGAAAGTACCGAGGATGCCACATTATCCAGCGAACGGCAGACCAGAACTACTTCAGCGCCCAAGCAGATCAATTGACCGGCCAATGCCAGGCAACGTCGCAAATGACCCGTTCCTATCTCCGCAGAAGCATCGACGCGGATCGCCACTTTCATCGCGATCGTCAGCGAACCTTGAACAATGGCACCAAGGGCTTGCAACGCAGCGTGTCTGCCAGCGTGTTTTTGTCCAGGCATTGTCCAATCATGGGCAGCACATCTGCATAGGCCGCAACAAGAGCCTGTACATCGTCTTCCGTGTGAGCGTAGTTCACGTTATGCGTCCCCACCGAAAGAAAACCTCTCTGCAACATCTCCTGCATCCACAGCGTCTTGATTTCAAACGAGGTGGCTCCGCGTGCGTCACGAATATTCAGGAAGCTCCAGGTCGGGTGCCCACTGACAGAAAAAATATCTGTCAATCCCGAATCACTGATCACTTTGGCCGTACCTGTCATGATCGCTTCACCTCGTGCATTCAGAGTGCCGACCACCGGTTGCTCACGCAATTTTGTAAGGGTGGCTTTGGCCGCCGCCAGAGACAGCGTTTCCCCTCCGAAAGTAAAGGAAAAGAAGATTTCCTCCATCAGCTTCATGACATCGCGTCGACCCGCCACGGCGGATACCGGATAGCCGTTGGCCAGACCCTTGCCAAAAGTAGCCAGGTCCGGCGTAACTCCGAACAACTCCTGCGCACCGCCATTGGCGTAACGGAATCCTGTGATGGTTTCGTCGAAAACCAGCAATGCGCCGTTTTGATGAGCCAGCGCCTTGACGCTCTCCAGAAAACCAGGCGCAGGGTCCACCACATTCATGGGTTCAAGGATCACGGCGGCAAACTCACCAGGATGCTGCTCAAACAACGCTGCTAGCGAAGCCAGATCGTTATAGGTAAAAGCATGGGTCAAATCCCGTACCGCATTTGGGACTCCCTGATGGCGCGCAGTGGAGCCAATGTACCAGTCCTGCCAGCCATGGTAACCACACACAGCCACACGATCCCGTCCCGTAAAAGCCCTCGCGACCCTGATTGCACCCGAGGTCGCATCTGAGCCGTTTTTGCCGAACCTGACCATTTCCGCACAGGGGACCATTTCGCAAATCAACTCCGCAACCTCTGTCTCCAGAGGGTGTGGCAATGAAAAAATAACGCCCGATTTCAGCTGCTCGGTTACGGCACTGGTTACGTCGTGGTCGTTGTAACCGAGCGTGATCGAGGCCAGACTGGACACAAAATCAATGTACTCGTTCCCGTCCAGATCCCATACGCGTGCACCTTCTCCGCGTGTAATGAAGTAAGGAGAAACACCATAAGGATATTGCGTGCGGCTTTTGCTGAAGGTCTGGCTTCCCAAAGGAATAACCCGCTCCGCGCGTTCCAGATAGCGCATGGATGCTTCAAAATTTTTCATGTTTGCTTCATACCGGCTGATAAGCCAGATCCATATTTTTATAGCAAATAGTCAGTGCCACACGCTCTTGCGGATCCTGTGTCCACGCCCCCGTCGTATGGCTGGTTGAATATTTTTCAACCAGACTATAGGCAGGATTGGCCAGAAAAAGACGTGCGTAATCCATTTTGTATGAATACAGTCCAGCCTTGTGATGGTATTCACGTTTACAAGGAACCAACGGATCGAAGTCGACTACCACGAGCAGGCCACCGTCCCGCAACACGCGGTCGGCCTCGGCAACCACGCGTTGCAACAAGCTCCGGTCCACGAGATACAGACAAAAACCAAACCACACCATATCCTGCGACCCGTCACCGTAAGGTAGCGCGTCCGCCGTGCCTACGCACAGTTCGAGATGGGGGAAAGCGGCGGCTCCGGAAGAAACAGCGCGCCCCGAGGGATCGATGCCGGATCCCCTGATCTCGCGCACACTCGAAAGCCCATTCAGATTCCCGCCTTGTCCACATCCAATCTCCAATACCTGCGATGCAGTGGTCCCGCCATGAGGTAAATGTTGTGCAATTCGCTCGACCAGACTGTCTCGAAGCGGTGAGCTTTCCGCCAGTGCGATCCGGTTACGGTCGAACCATTCATCTCCCTCCGACCGGACAAACACCGATTTTTGCAAGGGCTCCTGCGGATCTGCCTTGAAGTTGCTCATGGCCAGACTCCATCCCGCGCAAGACTGGTCGCCAAACCTTCGTTTCTTGTATGAGGATTCATGTCACGAAGCACTGCATTTCGGGACATCTCGCGCAAAATATCAAACAGGTCAAATTGCCCATCCTCTGGAAGAGCCCATACAAGCTCCCGTACCATTTCGAGATCGTCAGGATAGTCAACCGTAAGCCGGAGATCCGAGAAGTCACAAAGCGCGCGGAGGTTTGCCCTGGAGCAGCCAGACTTTTCTTCCCGCATCCATAGCGTCACATGTTCACGATGCGGAGCCCGGGTAGCTTCCATGAGTGCACGACCCAAAACCTCACGCGTGAAGCATTCCACATCCAATCCATCGGGATACGTAGCGGGATCCACATTGCTGGCGTAATCGGTGGATGCGCTGCGACGCAAGCTTATAACTGCGTCAATGACGTCTGGATCAATCAGCGGGCAGTCACCGGTTAGCCTTACTATATCCTGAGAATCAAAGGCTTGTGCTGCATCCGCATAACGTTTCAGGACGTTTTCCAGATCGCCCCTGAACACGTGCACATCAGCTTCTTCGAGTGCATTCGCAAGTGCATCGTCGCTGGCATCCGTACTGGTCACCACAACGACGTCATCTAGCAAACGTGCTTTACGGGCGCGGCGCGCCATATAAACAATCATTGGCACGCCAGCCAGTGGCAACAGGACCTTTCCAGGAAAGCGGCTACTGGACATTCTTGCCTGGATAAATGCAATCGCCCTGTTCATGAACCCTCCGGAGGCCAGTATCGCGGATCAATAACCGTATTTGCAGAAATAGCAAGTTCAGGCGCGACGACCACCGGTGCATCGGACCATGCCTGAGCGAGCTGCTCGAGTTGCGCCAGGTTATCGACGCCAACCACACAGTGACTGGTGCCGGTAAATCCCTTAATAATTCCCAAAGCGGCCGTCATGGGTGGCATATGGTGGTATTCGCACCACGCCCACCAATGCCGAAGTGCATTTGCGGCCGCCGGTATGCGCTTAGCTGCCAGCAGTTCTGGCATTAAAAGCAGCCCCTGCAAGAATGCCGAGCGCACATGAATTTCCGATGGCTGAGTTGCCGACAGGGCTGCCGACATGAGCCGCTGGTCGAAAGCGTTTCCAGGCAACTGGGCAATCGCCACAGGAAAAAGCGATTGCAGCTTTTGCAAGGTGGCAGGGTCGTAACAAGAAACGCCGAGTTTCAGATTACGGCTTACTGCAATTGCCTCACACGCTGCCCATAGAACTTCTCCATCGTCATCAAGCAAATCCTCCGCGCGATGAAACATCAGCCCACGCAAGGCAGTGCCAAGACGATCACAAGACCTTAAAACCTCGGAGGTAACCCATGCACGCAAGCCAGGTTCATTTAGATTCGAAGGCTTTGGACTTATCTTGCTAATGACCCGAAACTGCGACCTGCCCACTAGAGATGCCAGTCGCACCTCAATATCTCCGTAGGCCGAAGCAGTATCGAGTACACCTATTCCAAGCTCGGCGGCTCTCAACAATATGGCCTTCACCTCAGCTTCTGGAACAATGCTTCCCCGCCCAGCAACCCCATACTTCAGGCCAAACTGAGCTGTACCCAAGGCGAGCTGCATATCGTGCGCAGCCCTAGGCGGTCAACGCGGCATGAAGCACACTTGCCACACGGTGTTGTTGCTCATCTGTCATTGAGGGAAACAACGGCAGCGTCAACGCCCGATTGTAGTAATGCTCAGCCGCCGGGAAGTCGCCCTTCGAAAATCCCATGCGGGCATAAAAGGGCTGCGTATGGATGGGGATGTAATGGACATTGACACCGATTTGGGCATTCCGCATCGCATTGAAAACAGACTGGCGTGAAATACCAGTACGCGCCTCATCAACTTCCACTACGTAAAGGTGCCAGGCAGAGCGCGAATCCGCCTCACGCAAAGGAAGGATCAAGGGCAAGGATGACAGCATCTGGTCATAGCGATCAGCCAGCGCTGTTCGCCTCGATTGCAGGGAATCGAGACGCTGCAGCTGAGACAAACCAAGCGCAGCCTGCAAATCAGTCAGGCGGTAATTAAAACCCAGCAGGTGCTGCTCGTACGTCCAGGGGCCGTCGGCAGGCTGCTCCAGATCCGCCACATCACGGGTCATGCCGTGCGAGCGCAGCAGTCGCAACTCCTTTGCAATTTTCGCGTCCTGCGTAGTTACCATCCCCCCCTCGGCGGTGGTCACAATTTTAACCGCGTGAAAACTGAAAACCGTCACATCCGCATATTGACCGCCAACAGGTCGCCCGCGGTAGACAGCTCCAGTAGCGTGAGATGCGTCCTCCAGAATTTTGAATCCATATCGATCAGCGAGCAATCTCAATGCGCGCAGATCACAGGGCAACCCTGCGAAGTCAACAGGTATGACAACCTGCGGCAACTGGTCCACCTCAGCCGCACATTCAAGCTTTTTTGCCAATTGTTCAATGCTGATGTTTCTGGTCAAGGGATCAATGTCGACAAAGTCAATCACAGCACCGCAATACATCGCGCAATTGGCAGAAGCCAGAAAACTGTTCGGACTGGTCCAGACACGTGACCCTCGCGTTACACCAAGCGCCAGGCAGGCTATGTGAAGCCCAGCCGTCGCATTTGAAACGGCGACAGCATGAGCTACTTCGTGGCGCTGCGCAAAGCAATTCTCGAACTCGACCACACGTGGGCCCTGGGTCAGATACTCCTCGCGCAATACAAGCGTTACCGCCGCGACATCCTCTTCTGAAATGTTCTGACAGCTATAGGGTATGAAAGATTCGGTCATGCGCTTGTCCGCACCCCGCTAATCAACAGCGGCCGCCACATAGGCTGAAATCAATTCACGGAGCTGTGCAACAGACAGAAAGTCAGGGTTGCTGCCACTATCGTATGAAAACCCGGGGGCCACGCGATGCGCTCCGCTTTTGTTGCAGTAGTCCTCAATGCTGTAATTTTCAGTTGTCGGTAGAACTGCAAAATAGCGTCCCAGATCAACTGTATTAAAACTGTCACTGGCCGTGATCATTTCTTCATGAATTTTTTCGCCTGGTCGAATTCCCACGATCTCGTGACGGCACTCGGGTGCAATGGCTTCCGCGACATCGCCGATCCGATAGGAGGGAATTTTGGGGACGAGTATTTCACCGCCCCAGTTATGTTCGATGGACCACAACACCATATCCACACCATCCTGCAGGGAAATGTTGAAACGGGTCATGCGCGGATCCGTAATGGGCAAAGCTCCACTTTTACGGCATCTGAGAAAAAATGGGATCACCGACCCCCTGCTGCCCATGACATTTCCATAGCGAACTACGCTGAAGCGCAGGTCGCGTTTGCCGCGTATGTTGTTGGCCGCCACAAAAAGTTTATCTGAACAAAGCTTTGTTGCGCCATAAAGGTTGATAGGTGCAGCGGCTTTGTCGGTAGACAGCGCCACCACGCGCTGTACGCCCTGATCAAGGCAGGCTTCAATAAGATTTTGGGCACCAATGACGTTCGTCTTGATGCATTCGAACGGGTTGTATTCAGCGGCCGGAACCTGCTTGAGCGCCGCAGCATGGACAACTACATCAATACCTTCCAGTGCCCTGCGCAAACGTGGTTCGTCGCGGATATCCCCGATGAAATACCTGATGCCGGGATATTTGGCTTCAGGGAACTCAAGCGACATTTCGTATTGCTTGAGTTCATCACGTGAATAAACTACCAATCTTCTGGTTTCAGGAAATCGCGTCAATACCGTTTTAACAAACGCTTTGCCAAAAGACCCGGTTCCGCCGGTAATAAGAATCGATTTATTGGAAAGCATCTTTAAAATTATAAAAATAAACGGGCTGTATATAGTCAGGATACCATTGTCCGCATGGCAGTTGCGATGACCACAGCGACCCGTTCTGCGGCCTTTGCGTCGCTGGCATAGTCCGTTGAAACCCGGGCCTGGGTGAACAATAAGTCATCCAGAATGCCCGGCAGCTCTGCGGCAGAATAACAAGGCGTTGAAACCCCCATTTCTGCAAGGCTGAAAGACCCCCGAATCGACGGGGCGTATTCCAGCGATACAGCTGGAACGCCGGCTACGGCAGCTTCCAGTCCAACGGTGGAATTCTGTACCACGACAACTTTTGCAGCCAGAATCAGCGGATGAATGGACTCCAGGGATGGGACACTGAAGTGAACCCTTGCTTGAGGTTCCAGGCGAGGAAAGGTGTGCCATTCACTTGGGTGATACCGCACCACGAGAGCACTGTTTTTTCTGTCCCGAACAAATGCACGCAATACAGCCTCAGCATCAAGCGCAAACTCGTGCCCAGTGTGCATGGATGTCAAACCATCCGCAGATTCCTTGTGACCAGCCCACAAAATCGGCGATAGTTCTTGCCAACCTTGGCGCTCCACGAACTCACCCGCAAGACGCCTGCTCTCAGGAGAAAACAAACCATCAAATGCCGGATTCCCTGATGCAACAACACGATCTGCCTCAAAACCACGTGCAACCAAACGCCGCTTTACAACGCTGGAAATAACACACGTCCAATCGGGTCTGGTAGCTCTGGTTACATAGCTGTCACCATCCAACCCAAAAAGATCTATCATGCCGACGCAGGGTATAGCCATTGCCCGCGCAACCTCCAAGGCAGCCTGTTCACTACGCGGTGAATTTGTAGCGATTACGACGTCAGGTGCTAGGTCTTCCAGCACGCGACGCATGAAGTTCAGAGGCCGGAATCCATAGCGGCCCTTATCCCGATAAATCTCGGCAGCGCCGGCCTCGCCGTGAGTGGCAATCAAATCCAGGTAGTTGATGCCGAGATAGGCAACGGTTTCGTCCGGCGGTACGTCAGGACTGATGTTGTCGCTGGCGAGCTCCTCACCCCAGGATTTGGCTGCACCTGCATCCACAAGATGCAAAAAATCCCGGTACCCAAGAGTTGACCGGATGGCCTTCGCCTTCAGATGACCTGTGGTGAGTGCCAGCAGCACGCACTCGATTTCAGGATGACTCCGTTCCAGCGCAAGAATGACCGGCAGTACCATGCTGATATGCCCCCCTCCGTAGGCGACAAAAAATGCCTTGCGTCGCTTGACAGGCGTGGTCACTCAGCTCGCCCCTCATCCCACAAAGCCAGCGCAGCCAGCGCACGCAGCTCACGCGTGAAGTTGGCAGATCCGTCGAGGTGGCGCTCCAGCATGGTCGTTATCTGTGATTCTTCAAACAGCTCCTGCAGCAGGCTGCTGCCCTGCAGCACGGCCTTCAGCCAGTCGCGGCTCTCACCGCGGAACCAGTCGCCTATGGGTACGGTGAACATCTGCTTTTTGCGATAGGCCAGGCCTTCACCGATCAATGGCGCGGCAGCTTTTTTGAACCAGTGCTTTTTATTACCATCCGCAGACAGCTTGGTCTGTCCGCGAGAGCGAAAGGCGAACTCCATCATGCGGTAGTCCAGGAAGGGGGTACGCGCCTCGATGCTGACAGCCATGCCCATGCGGTCGGGCTTGACCAGATTGTTGCCGCTGAGCAGCAGTTGCATGTCTAGGTACAACGCCTGGTTGATGCGGTCGAAATGCGAAGCTTCATCAAACCATGGTTTGGCGGCCTCGGTAAAACTGTCCAGGCCTTGCAGTTGGGCACGCAGCGCCGGACGGTACAGCGCTGCCTTGGCCTCGGTTGAAAACAGCGAGATGCTGTCAAAGTAGCTGCGCTGGAAATCCTGCGACTCAAGCGTCAGTGCATCTGTCCGGTTGAAGAAGGCGGCGTACTTGTCGTAACCTGCAAACAGCTCGTCCCCGCCGTCACCGGTCAACACCACCTTGACGTGTTTCGCGGCCAGCTCGCTGACGCGCAAGGTCGGCATGAAGGACGCATCGCCGTGCGGCTGGTCGAGGTGGTAGAGCACCTGCGGCCAGCGTTCCAGCATATTGAGCTCGGCTACTTCCAGTGTGTGGTCGCAACCGAAACGTTCGGCCGCCTGCCGGGCAAATGCCGACTCGTCATAACGTGGATCTTCAAAACCGATGCAAAAGGTCTTGACCGGCCGGTTGACATGGCGCGCCATCAGGCCAACGATGGTGCTGGAATCGACCCCACCCGACAAAAACGCGCCGAAGGGCACATCTGCCCGGAGGCGGATGCGCGTAGCGTCGTCAAGAATGCCCATGAATTCTTCTGCCCACACATCGAATTCAAAGTGTTGCTCGCGCTGGTCAGCCAGGCTCCACCAACGCTTCGTCTGCACACCGGAGCGTGTGAATTTCATCCAGGTGCCGGGCATGACATGCCGCACATGTTTGTAGATTGTCCACGGTGCAGGTATGTAGTTAAAACTCAGGTAATGATCAATCGCTTCCAAATCAATAGCAGACTTCCCAGAGATCGCTGGGGCTAGCGGCAATATTGCCTTTATTTCAGAGGCAAACACCACCCGCGTTCCATCATCGGCGATGTACAGCGGCTTGACGCCGATTCGGTCACGCACCAGGTACATCGCATCCTCTCGGGCGTCGTCAATGGCAATCGCAAACATGCCGTTGAGCTTGTCCAGAAAGCTGATGCCTTCACGCTCGTACAGGCGAAGGATCACCTCGGTATCAGACCCGGTATTGAGCTGCACACCCTGGCTGCGCAACTCGTCGGCCAGTTCGATGTAGTTGAAGATTTCGCCGTTCTGAACGACGGCAATCTGGCCGTCGGCGCTCATGAAAGGCTGGTGGCCGCCGCCGATGTCGATGATGGACAGCCGCCTGTTGGCCACGGCCGCGCCGCGTGCCTGGTCGTGGTGGATGCCCTCATCGTCCGGACCGCGGTGGCTCAGTTTGCGCCCTGCCGCCGTCAGCGTGGCGTCCTCAACAGGGCGGCGCTGCCGGTCCCAATAACCCCAAATGCCGCACATCAGTTGGCTCCCTTGCCGGTTAAACGTCCAAATGTCATGGCCATGATTTTTGCATCCAGCAGAACGCCGAAGCCGCGCTTGATGCTTCGTACATAGTGCAGGTCAAGCGCCAGTCGCTCTGCGTCGGTGCCGCCGGAACGGTTGAGCACCTGAGCCAGCCCGGTGATGCCGGGACGAACGCTGCAACGCTCGGCCCACTGCGCATCGGTGTACAGACCACGTTGCGCCGGCACGTCAGGGCGCGGACCCACCAGGCTCATGTCGCCGCGCAACACGTTGATGATTTGCGGCAGTTCGTCAATGCTGGTCCTTCGAATCCATTGACCTGTCCGGGTGATGCGTGCATCTCCGGCCACCGTGAAATAAGGTCCGATGCCATCGGCGTTTTTGACCATGCTGCGAAACTTCAGCATGCCGAAGGTACGCCCCTGCAAACCGCAGCGCTGTTGCACAAAAAACACCGGCCACCCAGACTCCATCGCGATGCACACCACCGTGACCAGCAGCAGCGGCGACAGCACCACCAGCGCAAACAGCGAGAAAACAATGTCGATGGTACGTTTCATGCCGGAGTCGCTGCTGCTCTTATTTTTGTAGCAATATCGCCAATCAACTGGCGGACATGCAGGCTATTTTTCTGTATTTCCCCGGCCGTGCGCAGGCTGAGGGCCGCCTCGGCAACGCGCAGCGCCTTGATCTCGGCAATGTAGCCGGCTTCATCAACCTGAGCCCGAAAAGCCCGCGACAGGATCACTGCCTGCGAGCCAACCCGCAGGTGCTCGCCCATCACCATGCGACCGGGCAGGAGGCCTTCATCGAGCCGCGCCATGCCGCCAAATCCGAACCGCAGCCCCGCAGCCTTTACCCGCACAGCGACGCTGTCTACCATGCCAGCCGCCAGCGGCTCAAACATGAAAGACATGCCCAGTGAAAGGTGTAAATCGTTGAGTCCCAGAAACACCTCGGACAGGCCGGGTGTGTCAATCCACTGGTCAATGCCTTGTAGCGCATCAGCGTTCTCCAGCAACGCTACAACAGGCACACGCCCGGCCACCTGCCGGCAAAAGGCACCGAGGTCACCGGCATCCCGAAACATAGGCAGCATCAGCATGTCGGCGCCGCGCTCAATGGCTTCATCAACCTCTGCCGCCGTGCCGTCGTAAACGGGGTTGAGCCGCACCATGAGACGGGTTTTGCTCACAGCCGCAGCCATTTGCGAGATATCTTCCATCGTGTGTTCACTGATGAAAGTGTTGCGCCCGGCCTGGCGATGCGCCTTCCCGTTGCGTTCCAGGTCAACGAACAGGCGCATCGCAGGCAGCGTGTCGCACAGGGCTGCCAGCTGCGGATCGTTGGTGATTTGCAAAAATTCAATCATGGCTAACGCTTTAAAATGGAACGCAAACTCGGGTTGATCCAGAGGCAGGCCGCCAGCAGGGATAGCGCAGCCAGCCCGGACAACGCCAGCGCGACGACAGGCCATTGCGCAGCAACCAGCGCCCAGTGCGCGGCAAAAAACTGCCTGAACATCACTACCGACGCGATGCACAGCAACAGGGGTGCAAGCCAGATTTTCAATGCGAAAGCCGCCTTGAACTCATCCCACACGCTGTGTGCGGCAACCACGACCGCTGCCCAGAGCGCGGCGCTGAGTGCAAGCATCATGGTTGCCCCCCTTGAGGAATCGATACCGCGATCGATGGCGACAACATCGGCGCCAAAGAAGTAGCCGGCGCAAAGCAGCACTGCCATGGCCGCACCATAGGCCAGCGCAGCAGTGCGCAGGCGGCCCAGGGTGGCCAGCACCAGGATCAAAACCGAGAGGACAGATTGCGGCAACAGCGTCCACGCGCCTGCCGCTGCCCAGGCCTCCACCACCTGCAGGCTTTGAGCGCTCATCTTTCCCCAGCCAAACAGCAACATGCCCAGCGGCTGCGCACCCATGACAAGACCAAGCACTGCGGCGCAAGCCAGCGTCCATGACAGTCCCCATGCCAGCTGCAGGCGACTGCTGATGTCCAGCCCGCTGGCATAAGCGCGCGTCAGCGCCGGAAAAACCAGCGTTGCCACCAGCTGTATGGCCAGCAGGTTGGGTAATTCCACCAGCTTGTAGGCGTAATTGAAGATGGCCAGCGCCCCACCCGCTTGTGCAGACGCCATGCTGCGCGCCATGATGGGCAGCACTGCCGGCAGGCCCGCGGCCAGCAATGCCCACAGCCAGAGTCGTGGAGCGGGCAAGCTGGCAATGCTGTTTGCAGAATCCACCGCATCCGCCGCACCGGCCTGCGCAAGGGGAGCTGCGGGTGTGCTGGCGACAGGACGGCTCCCCCGCAGCCGCCACGCCAAAAAGGCCAAGCGCAGGCCATAGGCGGCCAGCATGCCCAGGCCAAGACCCGTCACCAGCCAATCGGTACCGGTGCCAGCGACAAGCAGCATGGCTGCAATCACGACCCCCGTGTGCACCACGTTCATGCCATACATGCCCACGGCATCGCGCTCGTGCTGGCAGCGCGTGTACCAGAGAAAAGACAGCAGGGCCAGCGGCATCGCTACTGCAGCCCAACGGACGGCCTGCGCCGCACGCAAGGCAAGTGCCGGGTCGCCAGAAGAAGCCGGTACCAACAGATGCGCCCATAGCGCTGCGGACAGCCACATCAGCACGGCCA
>JANYFF010000266.1 GCA_025362825.1 Polaromonas sp.
GGTCATCCGGAGGCGGTCCCCTCGTGGAAAGGGTCGCTCTGACATAGTAGGAATTCCACATTCCCCCATGGGCGGCTTGTCATTAGCACCGCGCGGCTTTCCATGGTCCCAGCTAACCGCTTCTACTGTGTTGCCCGTGGGGTTTCCCTCGCGTCGCCTATTCTGTTTTATTTGCACGTCTAGCCTGAGATTCAGGCCTTACCGAAAATGAATTTGAATTCGACGAGACGAACTCTATCAAGCCGCGCGAGAAAAACAAGCATAAAAAAAGCCAGCGGTGAGGCTGGCTTTTCAGGAACCGCAAAGCTCCAAGTGTCGAATTCGGTTTTCGGCGGCGTATTGACATTCGCACGCGCAACAGGAAAAGTCAATCACCAACTATTTAACGGAGGAGCCATGTGCGACGTCAAAAATAAAATCAAAGACTGGGCTGCCGCCGAACCGGCCAAGACAACATCTGGCGAAATTCGGCTCCTCAAATGGACTTGGGCTTTCACGGGCGCAATAAGCCTCCTGTATTGGGGGCTGCTTGTGGTTGCGGAATGGGCACATTGAGAAGCACAAGACCGGCAATGAAGAATCCAGCAGCCACGTCCCACTTCTTTTTCCACGCAAAGAAAACGGCAATCGCAAAACAACCCCAGCCAGCCACTTGCACCACCGTGTAAATCGTCGAAGTCGCGGTAGAGGCCAATTCACCAATCGATGCCATTGAACTTGTTCCTTTATGAGTTGGGCCAGAGTGTGACACACACGTTGATCAATCAACTAGTAGTTAGGATTTTGACACGCCTCAGCCCGCCGCCTCATCCTTGCCCTGCTTCTCTTTCCCGGCCAGCCGCCGCGTTACCGCCGCTACAAAAACCGCTGGCTTGACCCCCAAGCCCGCGAAATCCACCCCCTCATACGCCAGCTTGTTGATGGCCTCCTGCAGATTGGCCAGGGTCAGAAACCGCGCGTGGATGTAGTCGTCATGCGACGACTCCCTCGTGTCGATGTCGTGCCCCACCAAGGCCCGTTTTAGCCCGTCATTCACCCCCGCGTCTGTCAACGCCGTCACCACCGTATGCCTGAACGAGTGGAACACCTTCAAGGGGTGTTTGACGTTCACATCCGGCGCGTCCAGGTGATTGCCGAACGCCCGGCACATATTTTTTTTATAGCCATTCTTGCCGTCCACCAAATGCGGGAAGAGCATCGCATGCCCCGCGTCCACGATGGCCTTGCGGTAGTCCAGGAAGCCCAATTCGAGCAGCTTGTCGTGGATCGGCACCCGGCGCACCGCGTTGGGCGTTTTGCCCTTGGTGATGTTGAAAACCCAGATGCCTTTGACCGGGAAGACGTTTCCCACGTCCAGACTGGCGATTTCCTCTGCCCGAGCGCCCGTGAAGGCCGCGATCAGCGGCCCCCAGTGGTAGTCGGGCAGCCTCATCCGTTTGAGGTAGGGGCCGGGGGCGAATATCTTCGCCACCTCGTCATTGGTGAACGGCTCATACGACACCGCTTTGTTGTGGGCGCCGGGAATGAGAAGACCCCGCGCGGGGTTCACCATCCGGACAAGCTGGTTGTCGATGCAGTAGTCGAAGAAGCCCGTGAGCACCACCAAGTGGTCGTTGATGGTCGTGGGGGCCTTTTTTAGGGCCAGCATCTGTTTTTTGTAGTCCCCCACCACGGAGGCCCGAATCATGGCGACATCGAGGTTCCCGGCGAACGCGATGAACGCCCGCAGCACGCCCCGGAATTTGGGCATCGTGCCCTTCTCGCTCAGGGTCGTTTTTCGCTCGGCGACGAAATCCGCCGCCGCCTTCTCCATGGTCGTCCCGCACCGCGACGACGGCAACTCGGCCAAAGCGGCTCCCGCCGCCCTGGCCAGGGCCATCCCCTCGACGATGCCTTTGGCCTGCTTGGCTTCGTCCAGGGTGTCGGTCTCGACGATGCCGCGCTCCAGGTCGATGCGGATTTTTTCGCGGATGTCCGGCGCGCGCCCGAGCAGGTGCGTGAAATCCCCCAAAGTGGGATTTGTCAAAAATTTACGGTCCACCATCAGCGCCTCCAAA
>JANYFF010000285.1 GCA_025362825.1 Polaromonas sp.
AGAACAGATTTTTTAAAAACCGAACAAGCACCTACTCAACTTGCCTCAGCCTCAGCCTCAGCCTCAGCCTCAGCCTCAGCCTCAGCCTCAGCCTCAGCCTCAGCCTCAGTAACTGTACCAGCACCTGCACCTGCACCAGCACCAGCACCAGCACCAGCACCAGCACCAGCACCAGCACCAGCACCAGCACCAGCACCAGCACCTGCACCTGCACCTGCACCTGCACCAGCACCAGCACCAGCACCTACGACTGTTGCAACGCCTTCGGCTGTTCCTGCGCCCGGGCCGGCTGCCGCAGCCGCAGGTACGCGCGCGCCGGCACCGTTCATCAACGCCGGCAATCCCGGCAGTGGCGCAAGTACTGCTGCCGGCGCTTCGTCGGGCGCAGCTACCGGTGCTGCCACGGGCGTGGCCAATGGCGGCGCTGCGTTGGACGGCGGGCGGGCGGGGGGCGTGGGGGGCACAGGCGGCGCAAGCGGTGTTCCACGCGGTAACGTGGTTTCGCCGCCAAGTTCAAGCACAGAGCTGCCGCGCGCGCCCCTTAATCTCAGCCTGCCGCGCACGCAGCCCGCCTATCCCTATCGCCCGCCCATGGCTGTGCCGCAGCGCAGCCTCGCTGAAATGGCCAACGAGCAATTGCGCCGCAAACCGCGTGACCCGTTTGCCGAGGCCATGGATTCTGCAGGAAATATCGACTGCCTGCGGGAAGCGCCCAAGGGGCCGGCCCAGGGCTTGCTGGCCATCGGGCCGTTGCTGGCGCGCGCTGCTGACGAGAAATGCAAAAAATGAATCTGCACTATTTAACCCGTTCTCCTTTTTCTGACCAATCGCGAGGTGATGCCATGGCTTCTTGTGCCGCTGCACGACAGTGTTTTGACCGTTACGTGAGGTCATGCTTAATGGCGGGGCTGGTCGGGCTGGCAATACTGCCCGCGGCCGGTCCGGCTCGGGCACAAGCTCCAGCCAATCCGTCGGCCAGCGGGCAAGTGCAGGGGGCGGCTGCCGAGCCGGCGGGTGGTACCACGCCTGCCGCCAAATCGGCGGTACTCAGTGCGCCGGTAGCCGCCGCGACATCCAGCGCCAACCCCTATGGCCTGGCCGCCATCTGGCTGCAAGGCGACTGGGTGGCCAAGGGCTGCCTGCTGCTGCTGGCCATCATGTCAACGGCGAGCTGGGTGGTGCTGGTGACCAAGACCATGGCGCTTCGCCTGCTGCGGTCGCAGACCAACGATGCGATGGGCGCATTCACCGACGTGCGACATTTTGCGACGCGAGTGTCATCGCTCAGTGACGACAACCCGCTGCGCTTTGTGGCCGATTCGGGCAGTACGGCTGCGCAGCAGTACACGGCCGTCAAGCCGCGGGTTGACTACGACACCTGGCTGATCCGTGCCATCGAGCAGGCGCTGTCGCTGCTGCAGACGCGCATGCAGGAGGGCATGGCCGTGCTGGCCACCATAGGCTCGACCGCACCATTTGTCGGGCTGTTCGGCACGGTGTGGGCGATTTACTCGGCGCTGGTGAAGATAGGCGCCTCGGGCCAGGCATCCATCGACCGCGTTGCGGGGCCTGTCGGCGAGGCGCTCATCATGACAGCCATCGGTCTGGCGGTTGCCGTGCCGGCGGTGTTTGGCTACAACTGGCTGTTGCGGCAAAACAAGCTGGCGCTTGAATCGGTGCGCAGCTTTGGCGCCCGGCTGCACGTCATGCTGCTGGCCACCAGTGACCTCCCCGAGCCCGTCAAACCGACGACAGAGCAGGGCAGATAAGCCATGAATATCTATTCAGACCCCGGCAACAGCGACGATGACGACGGCTGGATGGCCGAGATCAACACCACGCCCATGGTCGACGTGATGCTGGTGCTGCTGATCATCTTCCTGCTCACCATTCCGGCTGTCAGCGCCACTGTCAACGTCAACCTGCCGATAGAGTCCTCGCAGTGGCGGGACACCAGTGGCAACTACGTTGTGGTGAGCGTTGACCGCGTCGGCAACCTATACCTTAACGACCGGTTTGCGCCCGACATCCAGGCGCTGTCCACGCTGATCGGTGACATTGCAAACCGCAGCCCGCAGCCCGAGCTGCACATTCGCGCTGATGCCAACGCGCCTTATGCCTACGTGGGGCAGGTGATTGACACCGCGCAGGGTTACGGCTTTACCACGGTCAGCCTGATCACCGAGCCGGTGCCGCAGGCTGATGTTCCGCGCTAGTGGTCCGAATAATGTTACGGGCGTGAGGACAACACCATGAAACTCTACAGCACACACTTTTCTGCGCGCGCGGGGTCTGATGAGACAGATGCCATCCCCATGGTCGAGATGAACACCACACCACTGATTGACGTCATGCTGGTGCTGCTGGTAATGCTGATCATCACCATCCCGGTGCAGCTGCACTCGCTGACGCTCGACATGCCGTCCTTGCAGACCAGCACGGTCGAGCCGGAAGTGGTGGTGGTGCAGATGGACGCGGCTGGTTTTTTGCGCTGGAATGCCGAGGGCGTGGCCGACATCGCCGGGCTGAATGCCCGTGTCGCAGCAGCTGCGGCCATGCGGGTGCAGCCTGAAATCCACCTGCGGCCATCGCCGGACACGCCTTATGCGTTTGTTGCTGCGTTTCTGGTCATGTCACAAAAAGCCGGTTTAACCAAGGTAGGTGTGGTGAACTAAAGAGAGCTGTGTTGTTGATGGAGCCCTGTGACACATGAACCGTTTGCCCTGAGCTCGTCGAACGGTCGGTACTTGCTTTGACAAGCTCAGCCCGAACGGAAGTTAAGACTTCATCGGGCCGGTGCAATGGTTGTGCTATGTGCGCTAGCGCACGGACATTGACGGCATCTTGTCCTACATTTTGTAAATGGCCGACACACCACCGGTAACACTTGAAAAGCTGAAAGCCGCGCTGCGCGAGGAGCGCGTTGGTAACTCGGGTGTTGCCGAACGACATCTTCGCTTTGTAGCCCGTGTCACGGCCTGTGGCGACGGTACTGACTACCCTCCCACGATAAGCGAGTTCCTGATCTGGCGGCATGATCATCTTTTCAAGGGCGTCAGACCCGGCCTGGGTTCGACGCGTTGAACTGGACAGGCCTTCGCTTCGAGATTCAATCTGTCAGGGTCTCGAGCTTTTGAGGGGTCCTGCTTTTCCGGCCTGACGCCGCAGCACCGCTGTAAGTTCGCATGCCCGGCAGATCCAGCACGGTAACGCCACCGAACTCAACACGCAGCAGGCCAGCTCTTTCAAGTTCGTGCAGGGCTTCGTTGGCGCGTTGGCGGGAGAGTCCTGACAAGTGACCGATTTCTTCCTGGCCAAGCTCTATAAAGCAGCCTGCCTGCGGGTAAAGATCAGCGTTGAACAGCGCTGCCAGGCAACGTGCCACGCGGGCGTCGGGGCCGAGTAACCGGTCGTATTCAACCAGGCTCACGAACAGCCCCAGCCGGGCGTTTAACTGTGACAGCAAAAAATGGTTAAACGGCAAACTCGTCTGAACCAGGCGACGGAAGGTATCGCGCGGCACGCAAATCAGGTTGGAGTCGCGTATTGCGGTCGAGTTGTATTGCCAAGGTCCATCCTTGAGCAAGGTGCCTTCACCAAACCAGGCGCCACTGCGAGCGCCGGTGAAGGTTGATTCTTTTCCGTCAGGCGAGCACACCGTCATGATCAACACGCCATCCACCACACCGTACCAGCCTTTTGCTTGATCGCCCGCCTGCGCAACGTGTGCACCCGGGCTGACATGCAGTTCATACGACTCTGCACAGACCTGCGCGAGCTCTTTTGGCGTCAGTGTTTCGGCCCAAAGGCTGGCTCTGATGGTTTCTTGCACGCTGGTTACTTCTTGTCTCAATTAAGCTGTACGCACTCAAATCTTTTATTGGATGCGCGGGTTTTCTCGGGGCTCGGTTGTCGTCGCAATGACAACTCCAACAGCAGCCCACCGATACTATCAAGCTCCCAATTAAGGAGACATTGACATGACGGATCCTACTGTACTCAGCGTGCCTGGCACCATGCCCGAAGAGCAACAAACGCATTCGGTAAGTCGCCGAAGTTTGCTGGCCTATGCGGTTTCCGCACCCGTGCTGACCATTGCCGCAGGATTCGGCGTCAGCCTCGCAGCACCGGGCAACGCAGAGGCGGCAGTTCCGCTGCCGCTCTCGCCACCCGATACCGTGGACTATTACGATATTGGCGATGCGATCGCGCAGTCCGCGCTACCGACCATGCCTTTGGTCAAGTTATCAATCGGTGTCAACGGCAGAGTTACGCTTGAACTGCCTCGCTGTGAATCGGGTCAAGGTATTTCAACCGCGGCTGCGATGATGGTGGCTGAAGAGCTTGACGTGCCGCTCAGCATGGTGGACGTACCGCTTTCAGATGCGAGGCCGGAGCTGGTATTCAACCAGCTCACGGGCGGCTCTTCGTCTGTCCGGTCGCTGGACCTTGGCCTTCCTTTAATCGCGGCGGCCGCCAGAGCACGTCTGCTGAATGCAGCGGCCGTGCAGTTTGGCGTGTCGGCGTCCAGCCTGACTGTCAGTGCCGGCGTCGTCTTCACATCGGGTGGGCTGAGTGCCAGCTA
>JANYFF010000355.1 GCA_025362825.1 Polaromonas sp.
GCATATTGAAAGTAAGCTCGAGCAGCGGTCTTATATTGCTCAATGCCGGTCTTCAGCTGCAGGTCACGGGTACGCTAGATTCCGCTGGCGCGGTGCGCTTGAATGCCGGTGTCAACGTGTTGGTACCTGTCACTGCATTGACGGGCGCGATTGCCTCCACAGACCTCAATGGCGGCCGCATTATCATCATCGGGCAAGCAGCCATCCTTGCCAAGGGCGCAGTGGCTATCCAGTCCGGCGGGGATGTCAACTTGCAGTCCGATGCGGTTGTGAGTGCGGGTGCAACGGTGCTTCAAAACCCGTTTGTGACAGTGACTTCAGAGACGTACCAGGAAGTCACCGGTACCCATCAGGTTGCCGTCGGCGATGTCACTACTTTTGTGGATAGCTGGAACGACGTTCGCAAGATTGAGCTGCTCAACACTGTGCAGGTAGCGGTAGCCAGCACCTACACGACCATGATCGTCACGTTGTCACAGACCGGCTACTGGAAGCAAAACGTGAAGCCGGGTCAAACCCAATTCCGTGAGTATTTCTTAGAAGGTATCGACTACTTTAATGATCAGGTTACCTGGACCAAGGCTGGTACCGAGGCTAATCCAGACCAGAGTGCTGAAGCCGTCACCGCCGATTACAAGAGCAGTGCTTATAAGGACTTCGGTCAACTGAGTAGTGCACAGCGACAGGCTGTACTCAATTACCTTGGCTATATGCCGCTGTATCAAATGAGTTACGTCAGCGGCGACGTTGGCGTGGTCGGGGCAAGCAACTATAAGGCCAGTGAAGCGAATAAGATCCAAGAGGTCAGGACGGGCGCGAATCCGAACGTCACCATAAAGCCGCCGACATGGGCCAATAACAGCCAGACTGTCGCCTTTATTGATACTGCTGGCTGGAAGGATAAGTATATTTTGATGCCCCAGGGCGCTCAAAACGACATACTGCGCCTGGTCTCCAAAGGCGAAGCCCGATACCTGACAGGTGATACCACACTGGACGGCGTCACCAATGACGGTACTAGCGCCAATGGCAGCTTTGGACCGGCTGGCAGTACGAGCCTGCTCTTTATCAAGACTGGCTCGCCTGATAAATCTACTTTTATTTACAACACTGACTACACGAATAGCGGCATTAATTGGGCCAAGTACGCAGCGGAAACACCTGGCGCAACAGATACCGACTTCTCCAAGCTCAACTACGCGCAACAGGTAGCGGTTGCCTCGCAGCTGGGTTATGACGTGAGGTTTGCTAATGTTTATGTCAAGGACTCTGACGCGAGCATAAGTACGACGACCTTCGGCTACGGGACTGGCCCCGACCAATACACTAATTCAAGTGTGAATTGGGTTAGCGGTTACGGCGTTCCTGTGCCTGACGCGACGACGATTACGTTTAGCGCGTTAACAGACGCGCAGCAAGGCGCAGTTGCAAAATTTCTGGGCTACCACCTCAAGGCAGTGGGTGAATTGGTGGGCCAGTACCAGGATCAAAGCGATATCAACTATACGCAACTCGGATCACGCACTACAGCGGCCGATGCGGTGGCACAGTTATCGGCTGCCACATCGGGGCAGATCACCAGCCTCAATACGCAGAGGGATTACGGCACTGCAATATGGGGTGCCGCTTATGCGCCAGGTAGTTTGCCGAACGGAGGAAACTCCGGCGTGCGTTACTACAACCTTGCTGACAAGACCACCGCCGGTAATTTGGATTACAGCCGAGCCTACGATCCTTCGTGGACTTGGACAACGGATCAGTCCCCCTCTACCGTTGATGCGACGGGGATCAATTCCGGCCTAGCGACAGGGGTTGCGGTTTCTTACGTCGATAGCAGTGCCGTGGCGCTAAAAGGTGCTACCAATCTGGTTACATCCGACCCCAAATACTTCGAAGTGTTGGCCAATGACACCTCCGCGTTCAAGCTCAATGCTGGCGGTATTGCCGCACGTCCGAATACCCCGGCTTTTGACTACACGTTCTGGACCAACTACACCCAGTTTGAATGGGACAATGTCGCCAGTTATGACTATCAGTCATGGGGCTGGACGACTGACT
>JANYFF010000361.1 GCA_025362825.1 Polaromonas sp.
CTTTGGGGCGAAGGCCTCGACTCACGGTACTACTTTAACCACAAGCTCGCACTGCGCCGTAATCACCGGGTTTACGAAATAGTTGTAACGCTGCCCCGCATCAGATTCACATTTATGTTTTGGCGTAAAAACAAATCTTGACACCCCACACCCCGTAATCTAATATCTAACTTATGCCAAACTTAGACCAGATCACCACAGAGGTTTCGTTTCACGGTGAAGACATCATCGACACCCTCAATCGAAACTTCATGATGTACGACAGTGTGTGGGCATATGCCAAGCAGCAGATCAACGCCAAAGTCAAGGTTCACATTTCTCCCCGTCTCGAAGATCACGGCCCGATCGAATGGTCAATGTCTATTACTTCGATGACCGGCCGCAAGACGCTGAGCCTCTCCCAGCGCACGCCTACGGGCTCCGTTTCCATCCAACCAGGCTAAAGCCATGTCGAAATTACCTAATGTCCCGATGGCGGAGCTTCGCCCAATGGTTTGTAAACCACGCAAAGCTAAACCTGCGCCGATGCCCATCGTCAAATACACCGTCTACATGTGCCCCGAACTGGGCCGGACGTGTACCAGGCCAAATGCCTATGACGCGTTTGATCTGCCGTCGATCTACGCCGGCGAGCGCAAGCCGTACAGATTTGCTAAAAGCCTGCCATGACGACGGCACGAGAGAAGATTGCCGCCGCAAAGCGCATTTCGGAACTTGAAGCACAACTTGCCGCCAGCCAAGAGCGGGAGCGTGTGCTGACTGAGACTTTGAACGGCATTGCCAGCGCCGACATACGCAAGTGGAAGCAAGGCTACCAAACAACTGACGACTTTATGACGTGGGCTCAAAGCCGTGCCCGCGCCACAACAACCCTGAAAGGCTGAATCATGAATAAAAAAGTAAATCACGAGCGCCTTGCGCACGTTTCTACTCTGAAGAATGGAAGCCATCAACCCTGCGATGGCGAAATGTGCGTCATGGAGGCCGTGGCGTATGTCGCGGGTGAGCCGTGGAGTGATGCGCCGCAATGCGCGTGCCCTGTCATCACCGCATTTCTGGTTTCGTGGAATGACTCGCTGCCAACGGACGAGGCCCGCGACGCGCTGCTTAAGCCGCTGATTCCACTGATCGTCGGCACGCGCAGCACGCCAGAAGTTGAGCGAAAACGCTCGTACATGGCTCTGGACTGGATGATCCGCGTCTACACGCCGAAGTTCCTTGACCTCATCCCGTCTTTAGCTGGTCACGCCACAACGCTGCGCGACATGGAAGTGATTGCGGACATGGCTGGCGCAACGGCAGCTGGCGTAAAAGTCCACTTGGCAAATACTGACGCGGCTGCTGCGGCGGCTGCTGCGGGGGCTGCTACGTGGGATGTTGCAGCGGCTGCTGCGGGGGCTGTTGCGTGGGCTGCTGTGTGGGCTGCTGCGGGGGATGCTGCGTGGGCTGCTGCGGCGGCTGCTGCGGGGGCTGTTGCGGGGGCTGTTGCGGGGGCTGCTCTAAAACCGACAACAGAATGGTTGCAAGCCAGCGCGTTAAACCTTGTGCATGAAATGATCGCTGTACAGGTGGCAGCATGACCGCCCCAAAAGCAATAGACCAGGTGCGGGCTGCGCTGGCACCCTTCGAGCGTGGTGATTTGGGTTCTTACCAAAAGTACCTCATCGCCACGGGCACGGCCAACATGCACGAAATCCTTGCCGACTATTCGGCAATGGAGGCTGAGATTGCGCGGTTGCGGGAGACTTTGAGCAGCATCGTTAAAAGCTGGGACGAGCGCAGCAAAGAGCGAGAGCAATTCAAAACCCACCCTGAACTTCCTGATGGCTATTGGAGCCCTGCTGCATCTATGGTCGAAAGCCGTGTGATTGCCGAAGCCCGCGCCGCCCTCACAACCCCGAACTGTGGGTAGAGATCGAAGCCACCGCAAATTAAAAATTTCCCTTGTTCTAAGTTCTAACTTAGATTACTATCCGTTCCCTCAACCTTTTGGAGCTATCCGCAATGAAGAAAGTAATGAAAGACGCACCGCGTCAAAGCCGTCGTCAACGTGCCCTGGATCGTTTCGCAACAAATCCGGCTCGGAAAACTGACCCCGAGTACATGGCCCGCAAAGCAGTGGAACGCGCAGCCCTTGAACGTGCGCTTGGCCATG
>JANYFF010000363.1 GCA_025362825.1 Polaromonas sp.
GATAACGTGGTTTTTACCCGTCGGGAATCCGCCACGCACATCCACCGCTGCCGCAAAGGCTTTCAAGATGCACATTATTTCTGGTCGTTTCAGCCGCATTTCAATAGCGTTGTCCCTGTTGGGTGCAGCGTTAGGCGCCCATGCGCAAAATTTCCCGATCACCCCTGACCAGAAAGCGACCGCCAGTCAGGTCGCCCAGACAGGCATCCCGGTCGGTGATCTGGCACCCAACGCCCCCGACAGCTACACCGTCAAGCGCGGTGACACGCTTTGGGCGATCTCCGGGATGTTTCTTAAAACCCCCTGGCGCTGGCCTGAACTCTGGGGCATGAATCTGCAGGACATTCGCAACCCGCACCGCATTTATCCCGGCCAGCAGCTCTACCTGGACAAATCCAACGGCCGAGCCGTTCTGCGCGCGCGCCAAGTCAGCATCGCCGATGGGCCGCCATCCGATACCGTGCGGGTCTCGCCGCGCACGCGCTACGAGTCTCTTGCAGATTCCTCCATCCCGACGCTCTCGGCCAACGCGATTGAGCCCTTCCTGGCAGAACCGATGATTGTCGATGCTGTAGCATTTGCCGAAGCGCCGCGCATTGTGGCAACGCAGGAAGGCCGCGTCCTGCTGAGCCGTGGCGACCGCGCTTACGCCCGGGGCGTCTCTGGCTCCGGCGTCGGCAAGCCGCTGAGCGATGCCCGGGGCCAGCCGCTCGACTACCGCGTCTTTCGCAATGCCACGCCCCTGAAGGACCCCACGACCAACGCCATCCTGGGCTACGAAGCCCAGTTTGTAGGAAAGGCCGAGCTGGTACGTGGTGAATCCACCCGTCAGGTACAGGACAAAGACGGAAAGTCCCAGAATCAGATCGTGCCCGCCACCATCGATATCGTGGTCGCGAAGGAAGAAATGAGGGTCGGTGACCGGCTGATTGCAGAACCCGAGCGCACATCGCAAAGCTATGTACCGCATGCGCCGGTAACACCGATTTCCGGCCAGATTGTTTCTGTTTACGGCAGCGCTGTGACCTACGCGTCCGAAAATCAGGTCGTCGTCGTTAACCGCGGCACAAAGGACGGCCTGGAACGCGGCCACGTCATGGCCATCCTGAAAGACGGCGAACGCCTGCAGGACAAAACAGACTCTGCCCGCCCGCAGATCAAGCTGCCGAATGAACGCAATGGTCTGCTGATGGTGTTTCGCACCTTTGACCAGCTGTCGTATGCGCTGGTGTTGCAAATCACCGATGGCGTCAAAGTTGGTGACCGTTTCGCCAACCCTAACTAAAGCGGCACCGCTGCAAACCGCATCTAGTGGACCGCACTGAACTGCAGGCCTGGCTGCGCCTGACCCTGTCCCCGGGTGTGGGCAACGACACCGCACGCAAGCTGCTGGCCGCCTTCGGTTCGGCGCAAGCCGTGTTTAGCCAAAGCCGTGAATCCCTGCGTCAGCTCGGCTCCGACAAGCTGGCACGCGCTATCGCCGACGTCCCTCCCCAGCTTGCCGCCCTGCTGCAGACCACTCTGGACTGGTTGCAAGCCGGCGATGACCGCAGCATCGTCACCCTGGGCGATGAAGGCTATCCGGCCAGCCTTTTGGACATCGAAGACCCTCCTTTGATGCTTTATATGCTCGGAGCCCAGGTAAAGCGGTCTTCAGCAGCTATAAAAACGGTAGCAATCACACCTGTCAACCTGGCCATCGTCGGCAGCCGCAATCCGACGCCGCAGGGCGAGCTCAATGCCCGGCAATTTGCCCGGGCGTTTGGCGAGCAAGGCCTGTGCGTGGTTTCCGGTCTGGCGCTGGGCATTGACGGCGCCGCACACGATGGCGTGTTGCTGGGCGGCGGCACGACCATTGCCGTGGTAGGCACCGGCCTGGACCGCGTCTATCCCAAAAAGCACCTGGAGCTGGCGCACCGCATCGCGCAGCAGGGCATGATCATCAGCGAGTTTCCGCTGGGCACTCCGCCCCTCAATGCCAACTTTCCCAAGCGCAACCGCATCATCTCGGGCCTGTCGCAAGGCGTGTTGGTAGTGGAGGCAGCGCTCAAATCCGGTTCGCTGATCACGGCGCGGCTGGCGACCGAACAGGGCAAGGACGTGTTTGCCATCCCCGGTTCCATCCACTCGCCGCAATCACGGGGTTGCCACTGGCTGATCAAGCAAGGCGCCAAGCTGGTTGAAACCGCGCAGGACGTGCTTGAAGAGTTGAAGATTCCCACAGTCGGCGGGCCTGAATCAGATGAATCAGGCGATGACAGTGGATACAACGACGAGGTCGGCGAAACCGGGCCAAGCGACCACGCGCTGATCAAGGCGCTGGGCTTTGATGTCGTCAGCCTGGACGCTTTGCAGGCACGCACCGGCTTGCCGACGCCAGAACTCCAAGCGAAGCTGCTTGAACTGGAGCTTGACGGCGTCGTGACGCGCCTGCCCGGCGGGCTGTTCCAGAAAATGTCACGCAGCTAACTTTTCACCGGCCTGATTGGCTTGGCGAAAGTCATTCATCAGGCCAGCCCACTGAAGGCGCGCTGTCTTGAGGTTGCGCTCCTTGACGTGGCCATAGCCCTTGATAAGTTCCGGAATGCGCGCAATTTCTACCGCCGTGGCATGGTTGCCGTCCGTCAGCGTTGGCAACAGGCTTTCCAGGCTGGCTTTGTATTCTTCAATCAGCGCCCGCTCTGTTTTGCGCTCTTCGGTGCGGCCAAAAATGTCGAGTGCCGTGCCGCGCAGGCCCTTGAGCCTGGCCAGTAGCCTGAAACCGGTCAGCATCCACGGGCCGAACTTCTGCTTTTGCAGCTCGCCCTTGTCATTTTTCTTAGCGATAAGCGGCGGAGCCAGGTGGTAGTTGAGCTTGAAGTCGCCTTCAAACATGGCATTGACCTTGTTCAGGAAGGTCGTGTCCGTGTGCAGCCGCGCCACCTCGTATTCGTCCTTGTAGGCCATCAGCTTGAAAAGGTAACGTGCAACGGTTTGTGCGAGGGTGGTCTTGCCCAGCGCGGACTCGACCTGCGCAACACGGCGCACGAAGGCTTCGTAGGTCTGCGCATAGGCAGCGTTCTGGTAAGCCGTCAGAAACTCCACGCGGCGGGCCACCAGGGTGTCCAGGCTTTCACGTGGCGCCGGCATGGCGATGACCTGTGCAGATGCAAACAGCTTTTCAACTGACGGCAAATCATGCGCGGCACGGCGGCCCCAAGCAAAGGCCGTCTTGTTTTGCTCGACCGCCACGGCGTTCAGCTCAATCGCGCGCAGCATGGATTCAAGCCCCAGCGGTATCCAGCCTTTTTGCCAGGCATAGCCCAGCAACATGGGGTTGGCATAAATGCTGTCGCCCATTAGTTTGGTCGCGGCAGCATCTGCATTGAAGGCGCCTACATCGCCTGCCCCAACAGCGTTGGCTATTTCAGTCTGGCAGGCGCTACCCGGGTTTTGCCAGGCGCCGTTGTGCACGAATGACGCTGTGGGCGCGCTGTGCGCATTGAGCACCACATGCGTCCTGCCCGCCTGCATGCGACTCATGGTTTCCTTGTTGGCTGTGACGATGGGGTCGCAGCCAATGATGAGGTCGGCGCCTGCAGTGCCAACGCGGGTGGTGCAAATGTCACCAGGCTGTTCACTGATCAGCACGTGACTCCAGGTACTGCCACCTTTTTGCGCCAGGCCTGCCGCGTCCTGCGTGACGATGCCCTTGCCTTCAAGGTGCGCGGCCATGCCGAGCAACTGGCCGATGGTGATGACGCCAGTGCCGCCCACGCCGGCCACCACAATGCCCCATACGGGGTGGTCAGTGCCGAGCATCGGAATAGACGG
>JANYFF010000418.1 GCA_025362825.1 Polaromonas sp.
CGCATCTAGTTCGCCATGCGACTTGTGCAGGGCCTGGCGGTATTGAGCATCGGCTTCAGACTTGGCGCTCTCATTCATATTGATTTCAGCCTGCAAATCTGGGTTCTCTAGGCGCGCAATTAGTCGACCTTTCTGTACATGCTCACCATGGCGTAAGTACAGTGTTTTAAGCTTGCCCGGAGTTTGCATGTATAACTTGCTGGAATTATCAGCCTCTAGTACGCCATGGGTTCTGACCGAGTCTGGAAACGGGATAACGAAAATAAAAATCACTAACGCAATGGCAAGTGCGGCGGTCGCGCCAAGCGCCCGCTTGCGATTGGGTTGGGTGGCGTGTCCGGTGATGTGCTTGCCCAACTGGTACATGGGCAGCAGCAGCTTGCTGTACAGCGTCATACCCAACACCACCACTCCGAGTGGCAGCCATTGGTCGAGCAAAAACAAGCTGATGCCTAGGGTCACCGTCATCAGGTAGATAAAGCTTAAGAGTCCGTAGATAGTGAGCCAATACCATTCCCGGTCGTCGGTGGCCTTGGTTTGTGCTGATACGGTGCCCAGGACATAGCGGTTCCCGAAGTACTTCCACTGCTGTTGCGCTTTTTGGTAGAGGTTGGGTATCTCCGCATAGTCGCTGAGCATGAAATAGGCGTCAAAGCGAAGTAAGGGGTTGCCATTGAACAGCAGGCTAGAGACCGATCCAATCAGCATCACATTGAAGGCCAGACTATTGGTCAGACCAGGCCCAGTGTTGGCCCAGATCAAGGCACCAGCAGCAGCAAAAAAGAATTCCACCGCCATACCGGCAAAGCTCACATAGACGCGGTGCCAGCGGTTGGGGAAGCCCCAACTGCTGGTGGCATCCACATAGGGAAGGGGCGTGAGCAACAAAAACATGAGGCCAAAGGTCCGCACTTCGCCGCCAAAGCGTTTGCAGACAAAAGCATGCCCTGCCTCATGAAACAGCTTTAGCAAGCCCATGCACACATAAAGCCAAGGAAGATTGCTAACGGCAAGCACGCCTTGCGATTGATCGATTAAAGCGGCCCGGTGGTCAAAGGCCGTCAGAAGTCCCAGGATAACGACTGGCAGCCACAGCGCAAAAGCCCCCCAGCCTGTTGCCAGTCGGGCAATAGGCTTGATTCGGGTCAACCATGCATCGGGGTTCCACAGTGGCACTCGTATATATAGAAATGAGGCCAGCCTACCTATTAATTCCTTATTTTTTTGCGCCTTGTAACGCTTGACAATGGCCTCGTTGTCTGCCTGCTGTAGCGAGTACAACAGGTTAGACATGTGCAGCTGGGAGAGTATTTGTATCACCTCCTCCTGGCTCGGTGCGTCTTCGGGGTGTTGATTGACAAACTCTTCCCACACCTCTTCTACCGTCTTGCGGGTGTCCAGGCTCTGGATAAAGTTGCAGGCCTGGCGCGAGGCGCGAAAGTAGCGCTGGGTATAGGTGTCTTGCAATACGCTCCAGATTTGGCCGCGAAAGCTTTGCTCAAGTACCTCAACACTGGGGAGCAGCGCTACGCGCAGGCCTGAGACACGAAACCAAGAGTCACTGAATATGCTCGATGCCATAGGCTACCACCACAGCAGCAGGCGCACATTGTCAATTAGGCGGTGCGTGAGTATCCAGGCAATGTTTCGGTCGCCCACATCGATCCGTGCAAGACCGGTCATCCCTGGGCGCCACCAAGGCTGAGGAGGCTCCAGCAATTCGGCGGTGATCATGAACTGATTGCCCTCTTGGCCCTTCACCTGCGCCACTGGTATGACAGAGTTCACCCGCACCGGGATGTCGTGGTCGGCATGGCTGAGAAGTGCTACCTCGCCAGAGGCTCCCGGTTTTACGTAACGCATCTGCCGCTCGGCCACCATTAGGGTAATGTACAGGCCTTCGATTTTGGCTATCTTGAAGATCTTGTCCCCCTTTTTCACCGGCGCACCCAGCAAGTCCTTGCGCTCGCCTTCAACAATCACGCCCTCGAACGGAGCTGCGCTTTTGGCGCTTTTGAGGTAGGTCTCCACGCGCTGCGATTTAGCCAATGCTTGATCCAGCCTTGCCTGGGCAATCTCGGTATCAGCCAAGCGGCTATCAGCGCGGTTTTTATTGACTTCAGTCTCCGCCTTCGCAGCTTCTGCGCTTAGCTCGCTTTGTTGCTGCTCCAATTCGCGGGTATCGAGCGCCACTAGGACGAAACCCTCTTTGACTAGATCCCCAGCGGTTGCATAAACTTGATCTATGCGGCCATCGAACTGGGCGCTGATTAGCCTGGTTGATTCGGTGTTGAGTTGGGCGCTAGCATCCACTCGGTAGTTCCAGCTACCAAACAACATATAGAGCAGCAGCAGCACACTTATTGCCGTGACGGCCTTGAATTTGGTGTGTTCAGGACCAAAAATACGCTCGGAAAGGCTGCCAAGCTGATGGCGTGAGCGTGGCACGAACCCTAGCGAGCGCATGCGAAGGTCGCGCAGCCGTGGCTCAATGAGCTCCAGTGAGAGCAGCAAGTTGTTCAGATCGGGCTGTTCGGCGATCGCCGAAAAGCCCAGTAAAAGCACTGCGTGAATCTGACCATGGGCATCGCATACGGGTATCGCCACCGCACGGCTGACACCAGTTTCGCGGGCAAAGTCGCCCAGATCCTGGCTGTCAGGCGCATCACCATGCCCGGCGCTCCACCAAACCTCATGGCCCTGGTTAATCGCTGTGGTCAGTGCTGCTTCTATCTGCTGAGTCTGGCGCGAGTTGCGCTCAAAGCGGTCCAGATGGCTAATCGCCACCACCTTTGCGTTGCCATTGTCCACCCAGCCGATGCTCGCGTGGAGCAGCGCCCATTCGGCGCTAATACCGTTGACCAGAGTGAGGCAGGCCGATTCAAAGCTTTGCTGCTGCATGACCTGCGAGGCTAGCCCCAGCATGCCCGACAAATCGGCTGGTGCGAGCGTCAAGCTGGTGTTGCTATTAGTGGCGGCGCGCTCGAAATCTATCGCTAGCAGGGCCCGCAAGGTGAGCTCGTTGAGCTGGGCACGCTCCTGTGGTTTGATGTTGAGAATTAGAAAACACTCGACCATGCCCTGCAGTGCGAGCACGAGTACCAACCAGCTCTGGCCGTCGGACGTTTGCGCGGTCGCCTGTGCATAAGCGGTGGACCGGGCCTTGGCCAGCAGGTCGACACCAACTGGCATGGCTTGCATGGGCGACCAATCGGGTTTATCCGAGGCGCGGCCCAACATCTGGAAACTCGCACCGCTATCATCGATCCTGTGCACCACAGCGCAATGGCTGGCCCGGCATAGCTGGCGCATCAAGTGGCAGTAGCGATCCCAGTCTATTTCCGCAAGCAAGGCTTTACGCACCAAGTGCAACTCTTCAATCAGGGCAGGTGCATCCAGGCTGACCTCGGGGGCCGCCCGCGCATTTTCCTGGGCTGGGCTAATTTGGTTGGTAGTCACCGCTTGGAGCTCTGTTGTGTTGCCGGACGCGTGGTTTTCAGTTCTGCGGGCCGTTGGACTTGATATCGATACTGCCTTTGATGCCGGGCTTAATGATCAGTTTGGAATTGGTAAAGCCAATCTTCATCTCCACCAGACCACTGGCTGGGTCGGCCACCGCTGAAATAAAGTTGATGTGACCAGTAATGCCCGGGATGCCACTGCCCGCTTCAAACTGTATGGGCTGTGCGGCGCCAACGCGCAGACCGCTAGCATCTTTGTGCGGCACAGCTACATGCAGCTCTGCGGTCGTCGCGTCGACCAGCATCATGATCGGATCGCCTGGCTTGGCCCACTCGCCTACTTGCGGTATGACCTTTGTGACTATGCCGCTGATGGGGGCGGTAATGTGGCGCTGCAGACGCTCGCGCTCCGCAGACTCATATTCCAGCCGTTCGCGTTTTTTTTGGATAACGAGTTGTTCGAGTCGACCGCCGGCGGCGACAGCTTCGGCTTCAAGGCGCAGCAACTCGTCCTTGCTGATCGAAGCGCTGTCCTTGTAAACCGCTCTGGCATCGGCCAATAAAGTCGCAAGTATGACGTTACGCTCGCGGGCCGCATCGAGTTCACTTTTATCTTCGTAGATAACCTTACGTCGGTTGCTTTCGATGGCTTGCAGTCGGTCGTCGAGCAGAAGCAGCACCTGGCCTTTGCGAACCTGCTGGCCGGGCACAGCCACCCTTTGCATGACCAGACCAGCAACACCAGCGCTTAAGGTGATGTCATGTAGCGGGTAGACCAAGCCAGAAAACGTCCTAGCTTGCGCTGGGCTCATGCAGCCTAGCAGTAATACTAGACCAAGCCACTGGCAATGCGGGGAGTGGTGGGTCATCGGCATAGTGGGTGGGCTCGGTTGGACTGGATAATGAGTTGATGGTGCTAGGCGTCTCAAGGCGCGCGGCCGTCCGAGATAGTGATACCGTTGTCTGCCAGTAGGGTACCGCGGGTGTATTGCCACATGTTCAACGCAATCTCGTAACGAACTTGATTGTCCAGCAGTTTCTGTCCGGCTTCAATAAAGTCCACTTGCTTTTGCAGTAGGACACTCAGCAGGCCTGATCCAGCCTGCATTCGCTGACCCTCATTCTGAAAAATCTTTTCGCGTAGTTTGACTTCCTTTTTGCTTAGATCAAGCACGCTAACGGCGTTTTGCAAGTCTGCCAGGCGCAGCACCATGTCATTATTAAAGGAGTTTTCAATGGCCTGACGCTCCAGTTCAGATTGCTGTACGCGGGCGTTTTGAGCGGCCAACTGCTCCTTGGCCTTTTGGTTGCCGTCCAGAGGGATCTCCACGTTTAGGCCTATATACCAGTCGGGGTAGGTGAATTTTGTGGCCAGGTCGCGGGCCTCGACGATGTTGCGACTCAGGCCGGTGCCGCCATAGTTCAATACTAAGTCCACGGTGGAGAGGACTTGATTTTTCGCAAAGCGCTGGCGCTCCTGAGCTTGGGCTTGACGCAGCAGCGCTATCTGGTAAGGCGACCACTGTCCCAACAAATCACTAACCAGCGGCGTTGCTGTTGGAACCGACTGATTTGCGTCAGTCATAAATCGCGGCGCAGCGCCCAGTTCGTAGGTATTTTCCCATTTCAGGTTGATGGTGGTGGCAAATTTACTTTGCGCTTCGTTTAGAGCCTGCTGACTTCGAAGCAACTCGGCTTGGCGGCTGACTACCGCGCTTTGTAATTCAAGCACTGCGCTGGCAGGTGACTTTCCAGCGGCGATACGTGCTCGGGTGTCTTTCATCAACGAGTCGGTGGTGGCGGACGCGTTTTTTCGTAACTTGACGGTTTCTTGCGCTTTGTAAAGTTGCCAGTAAAGGTTCAAACCTTCGATGCTGGTCTTAAGGGTTTGCTGTGTCAATTGCTGAAGTGAGACCTGATGTTCCAGGTCGGCTACCCGGCGGTCGGTTTCAGTAACGCTCCGCCCTGCATTTTTTAGCAGCGGCTGCTTGAGAGTCAGATTGAGCAGGTCAGACCGCTCATTGTTAAATGCACCGCCATTGATTATCGGGATCAGGTTGTTTAGGCGTGAGGACTTTCTATAGCTCAGGCTTAAATCACCGCCTGTGGGCATTTTGTTACGCACACCAAACTCATCTGTTCTGACTTTTTCGTTTAAAAGTGCGGTTAACGGGTTGCTCTGACTGCGTTCGTCCGAACTACGTTGGCGGTTACGGCCCTCCTTGCGGAGGTTCATATAAAAGACGGGTTCATACAACGCCACTTCCGAATCTCTCAGATGGCGGTTAATGTCCGTGTTCAGCCTACTAAATTCGACATCAAGATTGCGGGCAACCAACACCTGCAAAAACGCGTCTTGGCTGAGATTGGAAAAATCAGGTGATATGTCGGAAGAGCCCACGCCAGCGTTATGAATCGTCAGTGTGGGCGCAGGCATAACGGACTGTGCCGCAGCTTGCCCCATGATAACCAGATGCGCGCTGGCAAATGTCACCCATAGTGCTAGAAAGACAACTGGCAGCTTCGGCTTTACACAATTAGGCATGATGCGCTTTGGGGCTGGATTTCCGTTGGAGGCTGTGGTTAAAACGGAATGCATATTGACATGCGACTCGCCCAAAAACTAAAAAGGCAAGGGTATGCCAGTGACAAGCCTAGCCTCGCCCTTACCCGTAGCGGCTTTTACTTTGCGGCTAATTTTTCGTCCTGCAACTTGACCAGCCGTTCGGTCTGAGCCAAAGAGATCAGGTGAGCGTATAAGGGTGCCAAGTAGCTCTTATTTTTGAATTCCAAGAATTTATCGTCGGATAGGCTATTGAGACGGTCCTCATTAACAACATAGCAACCAGAAACGTTTTTGACCTTGTCGTTATCACGAACACGCATGTTCAGCGGCGTGAACATATTGTTCTCGGCAAGGTACTTGCAAAAGCTGTGGGTCAAGGTGTCCATTTGCTGCAGTTCAGCAAGGTAGCGCTTGACATTCTCGATTACTTGGGTTGGCTCACCTTTTTCATCAAACAGGGCGGCACCGTCGGTATCGCTAACCAGCGAGCTGCCTTCGTCAATGCAAACCACATACTGGCCGTCATTGCCGCTGGGGGTCAAGGCAAAAGGATAGCGGCGGATGATCGCTGGCACATATGATGCCTGCCACTTGCCATCGGCATCGACAAACAGATTCTCACCTGCATTCAGACCCATTAGAACGACCGGACGGAACTCGTCCTTTTCTTTATCTTCTAGGAAGACGATTGGGAAGATGGACGCCGCGCGAGCGAACTCATGCATGGTCACATAAGCTATATGAAAATTGGACGCAAACTCAAAGCCGGAAATGTCTTTGATTTTTTTGCCTGCATGACGCTCTTTGTTGACGGGTACGACTTGTTGAAACACAGCAATGACACTCCAATTAATTAAAGGATTAAAAGAACACTGAAGATTGCAAAATGAGCAAATTTTTACAAATTAGGTTCATTTCCCCACGCCATTGTAGCTGATCGATAAGACGAATTCACCCCGCATTCATCATTGAACGTACAAAAGGTGGTTCAATGGTTCCAATGTCGAAATCGAGTCATTTGTAGTTCTCAAATATCTATCGTAATTTGTGTGAGTAATCGTTACAATTTTCCTTGCGCGCGACCTGCCTTTTCCTGGGTAGGTTAGCTTACCGTTATTCCGGTTTTTCACGGCTTCAAAAAAAGTAGCCGTTGGTTTAGTTTTTGCGATTTGTCAGTTATTGATTGGGCAGCGAGATGAAAACAGTAAAAAAATCAGTGGCCTCCCGCATCCGTGATGCTGTCCGTCGTGACGCATTCCGCATAGAGCCGCTGGAGCCGCGCGTTCTCTTGTCAGCTGATCCAGTTTTTGCGCCCATGCTGATCGTCTTGGCGCCGGATAAAACCGACATTCAAAGTATTACCGAGGCCTACGCCGCAGCCCAGGCGGTGAGTTCTCCCGCGATCTCGGTTCCGCTAATGGCCAAGCTGTTGTCAAGTCCGGCCGCCAATACATCTGCGACAAATTTTCCGGTGGACGCAGTGCTGTTTGACCTGAAACAGGTTTCCACCCTCAGCAGCTTTATGGATAGCTCGCTGCGTGTGGCATCCAATGAGATATTAGGCGGCAGCGGCACGCTTAACCTCAATCTAGTCAACGACGGCGTGGTGAGTCCTGGTTACTCTCCGGGCGTTCAAAATGTGGCAGCGTACTCCCAGTCTGCAAGTGCCACATTGAAAATAGAGATTGGCGGAGATACCGCTGGCACCGGCAGCGGGCACTACGATCAGCTGAATGTTGCCGGCGCTGCCCAATTGGATGGAAACCTGTCAGTTTCCTTGTATGGAGGCTTCAAGCCCCGGGATGGTGAAGTCTTTACCGTGATGAACTTTGGCTCGGCTACCGGCCGGTTCGCCAACGGCGTTGGCTTGCTGCAAGCCAACGACCACTTGTATTTTGAGGTCGCCCAAGAAGCCAACAAGCTGTTGCTAACCGCTCATACGGTAGAGCCGGCAATCGACTTTGTGTTGGGCGCGTTGACGAATGAACCGGTGGACAAAGTAGGGCAGTGGTTGAACTTTAACTACTTCCAGGACTTTTCCCCCGTCAGCTTTAGCGGGGGCCTTGATTTGGGTGTGGGATTGAGCGCGCAGGGTAACTTCACGCTGGGTTACGAGGCCAACAAGAGCTTTACGCCAGTTGGTGGCGTAGCTCTAAATACCGATATCTGGTCGCTTAGCGCCAACAACGTCAGCGCCTTTGTCGGCCTTTCCGGCAAAGGTTTGGGACTAACCGGCCTGAATATTGATCTGGCATTTGTACAAGCCGATCATGTGGGCGCTGGGTATGGCTGGGTCATGGCCAAGGGCCAGGCAGGTAGTGCTGCTGTCACGGGCATCTCAGGGCTGAACCTGCAGGGCAGCAATTTGGCGCTGGACCTCAACTACGGTTACGGTAACCTCCCGTCCGGCGCGGCCAATGATGCGTTGCTCAATTTGAGCAACCATGCGATTACAGTCGGCGTAAGCGGCTTTAGTGCGGATGGTTCAAGCGGCGAATATCTTCTGGTGTCCGGTAGTCTAGCGGGCTCTGTAGGAGACGTTTCTTTAAGCGCCACTGTAGGCATCTCGGTAGTTGGTACCGACTTTGAGATTGCCGGCAGCAACGTTACAGCCAGTCTCAACGCGGGTGGCGTATCGGTAGGTGTGATTAGTGGCGCCTTCGGGCTGGTCAGTGGCGATACCGGTATGGCCTTTGAAGCCTCCGGCACCCTATCCCTGACGGGTGGCGGTTTTGACAGCGTCAGCGCTCAGTCAGTGCGGGTGGTACTTAACCGTACCGGTATTTCGCAGACCGGCCACGTGCTTAATTTTGCTAGCAGTTATAGCTACACCTTTGGCGAGGTGGCAGCCTCGAGCAACCTGCAATCGGTTAGCGTGGTGGGCTTGGTGGCATCGCTGGGCTCAGGCCTGTCGGTTGCTGGTAATTTCTACTTTGAGAAAGACGTCACGAATAGCAGCATGCGCGTAGTCGGCGTGAATGCTTCGGCACAGGTTAGTGCCGGCAGCTTTAATGTAGGCGTTTCCCAAGCCAACCTGGGTCTTTTTATATCGTCGGCTGGACGGGTACTGGAAGCCAGCGGGGCTACCAATTCCAACCTTGGTGACGAGGTCTCTTTGTCCGCCAAAGGGGTTACCCTGAGGTTGAATGAAACGACCGCAGATGCCAGTAATTTGAGCATTAGCGCCGCCGGGCAGGCCTATACCTTTGGCGCGGACTTGGGTGCTGGCATACATGAAATTTCTGTTAACGGCGCCACGTTGACTGTTGCCGGTTTTGTCCAGGCTTCAGGCGCGCTCGCAATTCGCTGGGCTGGTCAGCCAGGAATTTTGAACCTGGCCGACGGTACGACGCGCCAAGTCAACCAAATCTGGATCGGCGGGAGTAGCCTTTCGGCGGCTGTTGGACTGAACCCCGGCAAGTCTGGTTTTGTTGGCTTTAGCGCTACGGGCTTGGAGTTTGTGCTGGGCTTGTTTTCCGATAAAAACAATAGTGCCAATAAGTGGACCAGCCTGAGCGGCACTCTGGGTGCTACTAGCCTCAGCGGCATAAGCGGGGTCACTGTTGCTGCCAGCGGTTTGGCACTGACGTATAACGCGGCCTCTACCGGCCAGCGTGTGGCTGATTTTATTGGAAGTCATAGCCAGGGCATCACAGTAGCCGGCAAAACCCTAAACCTGTCGGCAGATGGCAACAAGGGCAATTTGTTGCAAGCGAGCGGCCAGCTTAGCCTCGACCTGTATGGCTTTGTCCAACTCGATGGCCAGCTGGCTATAGAAAAGAAAATCCAGGGCGTGACACTGAGTGACGGCAGCACTGTAGCGACCCAAATGTTGACTATTGGCGGCGAGGATCTTAATGCCTTTGTTGGCATCAATGCCGGCACTGCCGCCCAAACCGGCCTGGGTCTGACTGGCGCCGCTTTTTGGCTTGTGCTGGCCAGCGACTTGGCCAATCCGGCACGGAAATGGACTAGCCTGCAAGCCAGTGCCACCGCGGCCGAGTTGCTGGGCGTAGATGGCCTGAAGATTGACGCGACCAGGCTAGACGTAATGCTTAACCGCGCTGCCACCGACGGTAGTCTGATTGATTACAGCAAGAACGCGTTGGCGGTCGATAAGGGCGTTGCCGGTCACACCCTGACGTTGAATATGGATGCCAGTAAGGGCGAGCTGACGCAAGCCACTGGTCACGTCAACATTGATGCCTATGGTTTCTTGCAAGTTGACGGTGACTTTGCACTGCGTAAAAGTACCGAACAAATCAAACTGACCAATGCTACGAGTAGCACATCCGTAGATATGCTGACGGTTGGAGTTTCTGGCGCTAGCGCTTTCGCTGGTCTTAACGGTGGCAGCGCCAACGCCATCGGCCTGTCACTGGGAACCGTGGACTTTGCACTGGCAGTGATGCGAGAGAAGGTTGCAGAAGGCCAGCCAGCAGGGCGCAGCTGGACCGCGTTGCGCGCTATGGCTGGCAGCGCCGCATTTATTGGCGTTGAGGGCCTGACAGTTGCTGCCGATTCGGTAGAAGTCAATATAAATCGCCAGGCGTTGGATGCCAGCGTGGTGGATTTCGCTGCCCAAGGGCTAACAGTCAAAACAGGCGGCAGCAGGACTCTGGCCCTCAGCATGGATGGTCATCAGGGCCAGTTGTTGCAAGCCACCGGCCACCTGACGGTGGATTTGTTTGGCTTTGTAGCGCTTGACGGTTTTTTTGCGATCCAAAAGAGCACGCTGGACGCCGGCGTCACGCTGTCGGACGGCAGCCAATCTGGCGCTCTGCAAATGCTTACCATAGGTGCCTCCAACGTCAAGGCCTTTGCCGGCCTGAATGGCGGCCAGAACAATGCCACTGGCTTGCAGCTTAATGGTGTGGATTTTGGGCTGGCACTGCTCAGCACTAAGGCTACCCCAGGGCGCAGCTGGACCAGCCTGCAGGCCACCGCCGTCAGCGCCGCGCTCATAGGTGTG